>JACZXZ010000002.1 GCA_022571365.1 Pseudomonadota bacterium
ATACCCTGGCTGACGATCCCCGACGGGCTTCCGCGCCGGCGGACCGGGGACGACCCAGAGATCGTCGCGGCCAGGGCGGCTGCCGAGCAAGGTGGGGAATAGGCGGCAATACTGAGGTGACCTCGGCCGCGGCCGCTGCCCCGCCGGCGAGGCGCGGTCGCGCCTGAGCTAATTTCCGCTTGTCTCAGATTGGGGGCTACGTAGCCCCCAACCCGGCCCTAGCTCGATCCGAAAAAATTAGAAATTGGCCGCCCCTCCATTGACGCCGCCGGTTTCTATCGAAACAACGATTTCCTCGCCTCGCCCGACGATCCCCTGATCCTGGTGTTGCCGCTGGAAGACGCCCGTCGCGCGCTAACGCTTTAACAAGGGACCGTCCCGGTACACCCCAATCCTCCAGGCCCATGAGAGCGCGGGCGAAGGGGCGTTCGCGATGGCCCGCCGGCCATTACGTCACGAGGAGCTGCCGGGCTCGAATTTCAGTATCTTCTGAAATGCTTGTATTATGTCTTCCGGCACCAGATAGGTCAGTTCGAAGATAACAGGATCGACCAACTTCATCAATAACTCGCCTTGATTGTGATACTGCTTGAGAATTGGCAAATATTTCTTAACGCGCTCTTCAAGTTCATGACCCTTCATAGTCAAATATGATGCCGACACATGCGCCGTATTGCCACCAACGTATCTAACGGCGCGGCGCTCCCCAAAAGCAGCACCATCGGCTAAGTCAAGCACTCGTCGTTCAACGGCATCGATGATCTCTTGGCATTCTTCGTCCGCTAGACTCCTGAAATCGGTGTACCCCTTGTCAGGTGCCAGCAGGCCGATTTTCTGCGCCCATTCGCGGTTGGTCCGAACCGCGAGCGCGCCGACAAGCAACGGATCGAGCAGACAGTTCTCGATCGCGTAGCGCTTACCTTCTGCCAAGACGATGATGCGGTCTTCGCCCTCATTCGTTGAGTCCCAGTCTACTAGGCCAAATACGCTGTCGTTCCCCGACTCAGCCAACTCGCCCACGATTCGCCTAATATTATCGCCGCCACCACCCTGCTCGCCTTCCCTCCTCTTTTGCCCAACGGCGACAAACGCCAGGGAGCGCTCTGACGCAATATGCGGGCTCAAAAACCGGTACAATTTTTCATACCGCTCTGCATCATATTGACTTTCGACGAATACCTGCCGACGCCCGGAGAAATCAATTGAAAGGGTTGGGATTTCGGAGGTTAGGACCGCAATCGCCTGGCGTTTGCCTACCTTGTGCAGTCCCGGTTCGTCCGGCCGCATCACGTAGACGGCTTCTTCCGGCGCCACCGCGACCGTCGACGGTAAGTGTGTGGCAAGTATTACATTGACGCCTTGCTCGTCGACCAACGACTTTTGGATCGTATCTACTAATTGCCGCGACATTGAAGGATGCAGAGGCGCATCGATCTCATCAAGGAGCAGGAGTTTTGGGCGTTGTAAGATCTGCCGGGTGTCTAGCGAGTAATAAAGGCAAAACGCGAACGACATCAGTATGCGTTCTCCCGACGATAGCTCTTTAAACTGCAGCTCTACCCCGGAAGTTGTCTTTTGCAGTTGCGGTGTGAATTTCGTAGTGCTGTATTCAATGGGATGGTCAATCTCAAAATCCAATCTCGCCTCGGCCAATATGCGGTTCACAAATACCCAC
The DNA here is from genome assembly GCA_022571365.1 of Pseudomonadota bacterium. Lineage (GTDB taxonomy): Bacteria > Pseudomonadota > Alphaproteobacteria > JACZXZ01. The sequence continues at coordinate 1,676 of JACZXZ010000002.1, forward strand.
GGCTCCTCGCCATACCGCTCCAAAAACTCCTCGTCGGACACTGAGGGCATACTTGGGGTTAGGCCATCGGCCTCGTCTATTCTCCGGAGCCGGTTTTGCTTCTGCAGTTCAAAATAGCTCATGAAGAGCTGAGCAAATGACTGTTGGAAGACGTCGATCCGGCCCCAGCCGAACGGCCTATCCTCAAAATCTCTCACCCGCAGTGCAAGCAGGCCACAACCGAAATGCTCGTGGAGTTCGTCCAGCTTTGCGGCCATTTGCGGATTACCTCGGCCGTGACGTTTCATCTGGTTGATGGCGGGCGTCGCGATTTCCTGCATTTTCTGCCACGCCGTCTCTGCCTCATCAGGATTATCGATCAATTCACCCAGCTCCTCTCGGCTAAGCCGAAGAAGCGACGAAGTGGCACCTGAACCTTTACCTATCAGGTTGTGATTTGAGGCCCACTCCTGAATGGCCTGACGCTGTGCTTGGCGTTGCTCGCGTCCCCACGCAAGTATCTGATCGCGCTCTTGGTAGACGGCGGCGGCCTGGAATTCGCCAGTGTCGTTCGGTACCAATGTCGTCCAATCGAACATCCGGATATCATTTTCTCTGTTGGGAGCCACGTCGGCTCTCACATGCCCGGCAGCAATTGCCTGAAGCAGATGCGTTTTGCCAGAGCCGTTCACCCCGGTAATCAACGTGAACGATGGCACATCAACCGCAGGTAGTGACTGTATCGACAGGTGGGGCGATGTAAAAGAGAGGTTCATGGTGAATGTCCAACTTTGGTCGCAAAAAGCGCCGACATGTTACCCGACATTTCCCAGATAATCGTCAAATCCCCCTCAACCGTACACCAATTTGTTGAGTGCTTCCCGTTTCACCGTAAGCGATAGCCCGCCCGAGTAAAGGCCGTAAGTCATAGTGATCTTCTCATGGCCTACGATATCCGCAACGACGTTCTCCGGCACACTCGCGTTCTCCAAGATCATCACGACCGTCTTGCGGATCGAGTGAAAGACAAGCTGCGGTCCGTAACGCAACTCGGCTTTGAGCCGACCGAAGCGCTTGCCGATCCTGTTCGACCGATCACCGTACTCGTTGACGGTCAGCGTGACAGGCGGTCGTCCGAGTGAAGCCAGGGGAGCTGGCCCGGCCAGCGTGGCAGGCCGTCGTCCGAGTGAAGCCAGGGGAGCTGGTTGTCGGTGAAGATATGGTCAGTGGGCGCGATGTCGTCCGGCCGGTCCAGGCTGCCGGCGGCGACCCAGATGCTCTCCGAGATGCTCTCTAACTCTGGGACGTACTGATAGGTGAACTGGCAACCGCAGCTCCCGCAAAACCTCCGCACGGCAATCTCCGACGACTTGAAATATCTCGGCTGGCCCTTGGTGTAGGCGAAGTCCTTCGCCGGAAACTCGACCCAGGTGAGAAACGTCCCGCCGCTCACCTTGCGGCACATGCGGCAATAGCAATGGGTGACCGTCTTGGACTCGCCAAGGCGGCCACGGTAGCGCACCGCGCCGCACAGGCAGCCGCCTTCATGAACTCCCGGTTCCGCCATTATCTCAACCCTCCACAGGCATTGGGGGATTCCATTGGGGGATTCCGCGCCCGGGCGTTCCGCTCCCGGGCTAAGCCTTTCCGGCGGGGGCAAGGTCACTCGGCCCCGGCCGCCGCGGCAGGCCGTCGTCGAGGTCAAGCCAGCCGATCTGGCTGTCGGTCCAGAGGTGCTGGGTCGGCGGCAAGGCTTCCGGCCGGTCCAGGCTGCCGAGCGATACCGAGATGGTGTCTCGGAGATGGTCGAACTGGAAGGTGAGCTGGCCGCCGCAGCGCCGGCAAAACCCGCGCACGGCGGACTCGGACGACCGGAAAAGCGCCGGCTGGCCCTTGGTGAAAGTGACATCGCTTGCGGCAAACCGGGCAAAGGCGAGAAACGGGCCGCCGCTTGCCTTGCGGCACATGCCGCAGTGGCAATGGCTGACCGCGATGGGCTCTCCGGCCGCGCGGTAGCGCACCGCGCCGCACAGGCACCCGCCGGTGTGCCCCGGGGCGGCATCCGTCACTCCAATCCTTCCTCGCCGGCGCCCGGCCGGCGCGGCAGGCCGTCATCCATGCGCAGCCAGCCGATCTGGCTCTCGATCCAAATGTGCCGCATCGGGGTAACGGCGTCGGGCCGGTCCAGGCTGCCCACGGTCACGTCGATCCTGTCCGGACGGTCGTCGTATTGGAAGGTGATCTGGCAGCCGCAGGCCCCGCAGAAACCACGCACGGCCCGGGCCGACGACCGGTAGGTGCTGAGGCTGCCTCGGGTGAAGGCCAGCGCCGTCCGCGGAAATACGGCCCAGGTCACGACCGACGCGCCGGTCGCCTTGCGGCACATGGTGCAGTGGCAGTGGCCCACCACACCAGGCGCCGCGTCCACCCGGTAGCGCACCGCGCCGCACAGGCATCCCCCGGTCAAGTCCAAGGCGTCCTCCTTCATTGGCGAGCCCAGTCTAGCCGCTCCCGTGCCGACGCGGAATCACGTTTCCGCTTGCAGGGGTGACCGCCACCGCGGGAGGCTTAGCGTGGCTTCAGCGCCTGTTCCAGGATTTCTTCCGGGTCGAGGACGACTCCCCCTTTGACCACGCGGTGGATCAAGCGGGTATTGCGGATGTCCGCCAGGGGGTTGGCATCGAGGACCACCAGGTCGGCGAGCTTGCCCGCCTCGATGGTTCCCAACTCCGCTTCCCGGCCCATCACCCGCGCGCCGCCGTAGGTGGCAGCGACGAGGATGTCCATCGGCTCGAGCCCGGCCTCGGCCATCAGCTCCAGCTCGCGGTGCAAGGCCGGGCCGTGCAGGGTGCCGATGTTGCCGGCGTCGCTGCCGGCGGCGACGGTGACGCCAGCCGCCTGCACGCGCCGCAGGTTCTCGAACGCCACCGCGTGCGACGGCGGCTCTTGAAACCGGGCCCAGAAGGGCACCTTGTGCCACGGTAGCCCCGCCATATCGGCGAAGGTGGCGATCACCTCCGGGTCGCCGAGGCGTCTTTCGATGTCCGTGAGCTCGACCTGCTGCCCCAGGACCTCGTAGTAGCCTTCACTGACCACCAGGGTGGTCGTGTAGACCACGTCCCGCTCCTTCAGGAGCGCGATGAGGGCCTCGTCCAGCACGCTGTCGCGGACGCTGTGGGCGAGCACGTCGGCGCCGGCGCGGGCGGCGGCGCGGGCGGCCTCGCGCTCGGTCGCATGCACCACGACGCGGACGCCGCCGGCGTGGCTCTCCTCGATGGCGGCTCGAATCCAGTCCAGTTCGGCCCCGAGGCCGCGGCCCCAGACATCAACGAGCCACAGCTTCACCAGGTCCGGCTTATGCTCGAGTTCGCGGCGCACCAACGTCCGCGCGTCCTCGGGCCCGGTCACATGGATGACCGGCGGGTCATCGGTCTCGAGCTCCGGGGGCGCGAAGGTGCCGAGCAGGGGGCCCGCCACCGCCACCCGCGGCGCGAGCGCGGTACGGCGGGCGAGCTCGCGCACCGCGAAGTTCGAGAACGGCCCGCCGACATCGACCACCGCGGTCACCCCGCTCGCCAGATAGCGGGCCAGCGTCGCCGGCAGGCGCCGCTGAATCCAGGCCAGCTCCTCGGCGTAGGGGCGCACCTCCCGGAGGTCGAGGATGTCGGGCCGGGTGTACAGGCCGCCCGACTGGAAGAAGTGGATATGGGCGTCAATGAGGCCGGGGATGATCCATTTGCCACGGACATCGACCACATGGGCCCCGTCCGGCACGGCGACCGCGTCTGAGCGACCGACCGCGGCGATGCGCTCGCCTTCGATGAGCACTATGGCGTTGGCCAGCGGTTCGGCGCCGGTGCCGTCGATGACCGTTCCGCCGACCAGGGCGGTCACTTCGGCGCCGGCGTGGGCCGTCGGGACGGGAAGCGCCGTTATGAGCGCACCGAGCGCCGCGCAAATGCACCTCAGCGACGCCGATGCGAGGCGGCGGCGGATGGGGCTAAGATCCATTCCGAGTCGCCCAGGCGGGGCCCGGAGCCACGTCGAACCGACCTGATCTTTCAGTCGTCGCCCCCCGGTTGCGGTGCACCGGCCTCGCGGTAGCGCACCGCGCCGCACAGGCAACCGCCTTCGTGGATCGTCTCTTGACCCATCATCAGTCCTTCAACGCGCACCACACGGGCGCGTGGTCGGAGGCCTTTTCCCCACCCCTGACCGCCTTGTCGATATCGGCGGCGACCAGCCGGTCGGCGGCCTGGGGCGAGAGCAGCAGGTGGTCGATCCGGAGGCCCTCGTCCCGCTGCCAGCGGCCCTGTTGGTAGTCCCAGAAGGTATAGGCCCCGCCCTTCCGGTTGAGCGCGCGGTAGGCGTCAACGAGACCGAGATAGAGGATCGCCCGGAAGCGGGCCCGCGATTCCGGGCGGCACAGGGCATCGTCCTTCCAGGCTTCGGGGTCGTAGACGTCGCCGTCGGTGGGAATCAGGTTGTAGTCGCCGCCCAGCACGAACGCCTCTTCGCCCTTGAGCAGCTCGCGGGTGTGCGCGCAAAGACGCTCCATCCATCCGAGCTTGTAGGGAAATTTCTCGGACTCGACCGGGTTGCCGTTGGGCAGGTAGAGCGAGGCGACTCTGAGGGTCCTGGTGCCGGCGCCGCCGACCACCGCTTCCAGGTAGCGCGCCTGGTCGTCCGCGGGATCGCCGGGCAGCGCGGTCTCGACGACCTCGATCGGCGCCTTGGCGAGGATCGCCACGCCGTTATAGGTCTTCTGGCCGACGACGGCGAGGTTGTAGCCCAGGTCCTCGATCTCGAGGCGCGGGAACTGCTCCGCCACCGCCTTGGTCTCCTGCAGGAGCACGACGTCGGGCACCGCTTGCCGGAGCCAGTCGAGGACCCTGGGCAGGCGCGCCCTGATGGAGTTGACGTTCCAGGCCGCGACCTTGACCACGGGCGTCTCCTCGAACGAAAAGGTCCGTGCGGACACGGACCTCACCTCTAGCACAGTTCAGGAGGAAAACTTCAGATCGAAAACGAGACGCCGCAGCCGCAGGATGACGTGGCGTTGGGGTTCCGGACCGCGAAGGAGGAGCCGATCAGGTCCTCGACGTAGTCGATTTCGGACCCGGCGACGAGCTCCAGCGAGGCCTGGTCGACCACCACCTTGATGCCCTCGCGCTCGAACACCACGTCGTCTTCGTTGCACGCCCGGTCGAGGCTGAATTCGTACTGGAACCCCGAGCAGCCGCCGCCCGCGACCGCAACGCGCAGCATCAGGCCTTCGTCCTTTTCCTGCTCGCGCAACGCGGCGATGTGCTGGACCGCGCTGTCGCTGATGGTCACCGCGCGCTCATGGGTGGTTGTCATGTTCGACTCCTTGAGCGGGCCCTATTCGATGAGGCTCTTCGATGAGGCTTCCCACGCCTTAGCAATGCTATGTAATGCGCGGCGGCGCTTTGTCAAATGGTCGCCTTCGCTGGCACCGTCTCAGTTTGAAATCTGACGAGGCTTGACAAGCTATCGCTTGTGCACACGTGCTTTGAACCAATCAACGAGCGCCTCGAAGTCCAGTTCGTGCTTAACAACCGCCATCACCATTTTTTCGGCGGCGGCGTCCCTTGATCGATCGGTTTTTAAAGGAACAAGTTCGTACCCGCTCTTGACCAGGAGTGTATGCATCAGAATGAGTGATGTGCGCTTGTTGCCATCGGTAAAGCCGTGGTTTGTAGCCATTGACTCGACTAGGGCCGCGACCTTACGAGCTATAGGCCGATAATATCCGTTGTAAGGACGGGAGATGGCCGAGTCGACCATTCCCGGATTGGGAATGCCATCTCGGCCACCTGATTGTAGAGCCCGCTGATGAGCGCTTAACGCATCCGCGAAGGTAAGTCGGTAGTGTCTTCTACCGCTTGGCAAGGCGCTTCAGCGCCCCGGAATATAGTTTCACAGCCTCATCCATGGCGGCGGCCGAAGTCGAGGATGTAACCATCGTGACCTGTCCCGTATTCGTGGTCACATACCATTCCTCTTGGCCATTTTCAGCCTTGCGTCCCCCCACAACGTGGGTAGGTGCAGACCGCGCTCTGTCCTTCCTCCGACCGGTGATCTTCGTCGCCATGGCATTACTCCTCATAGAATGACTATACCGTGGAATTTGGTAACCAGGGATTATTTTGGGCACTATCTCAGTTTGAATTGCGTTTCCGATAAGGGCCGCGCTTCTTCGGGCTGGGCGCGACCGCAGAAAGGTCTTGAACTTGTGCTCGCCCATGTCCTGGGTCTCCTAAATGCCTTCCGCTAAGCATACGAACGGAGCCGGCGTTGCGACGGTCTGTCAAGTGCCGTTATTTTCAAACTGATGCACTACCCCTTCGCTGCTCCCCCATTGGCGCGATAACTATCACGATAGCTATACTGTCTCGTTGCCTGGCGCGCCACGGCCCTGTAGGTTCGCGCCATGGCTCCCGCCTGTGCCCTCGAATGCTATGCCTGCAAGCCGGAGGAGAGCCGCGGCCGTCTCTACCCCGAGCCGGAGAGCCCGACCCGCTCGGTCTTTCAGCGCGACCGCGACCGCATCATCCACTCGGCCGCCTTCCGTCGTCTCAAATACAAGACCCAGGTCTTCGTCTACCATGAGGGCGATAACTACCGCACCCGCTTGACCCACAGCCTGGAGGTCGCCCAGATCGCCCGCTCCGTGAGCCGGTGCCTGGGCCTCAACGAGGATCTGGCCGAGGCCCTGGCGCTGGCCCACGACCTGGGGCACACGCCGTTCGGGCATGCCGGGGGGGACGCGCTCGACGAGGCCATGCGGCCCTATGGCGGCTTCGACCACAACGCCCAGACCCTGCGCGTGGTGACCAGGCTCGAGCGGCGCTACGCCGAGTTCGACGGTCTCAATCTGACCTGGGAGAGCCTTGAGGGCCTCGCCAAGCACAACGGACCGCTTTCAGGCGATAACAACAAGGGTGGGCCGCCGGTGCCCGAGGCGATCGCCGAATATGTCCTGGAACACGACCTGGAGCTTCGCACCTGGCCGGGCGCCGAGGCCCAGGTGGCGGCGCTGGCCGACGACATCGCCTACAACAACCACGATATCGACGACGGCTTGCGCGCCGGCCTGTTCGCCGTCGAGGACCTCACGGAGGTGCCGCTTGCCGGACCGGTTTTCTCGGAGGTCGCCAAACGCTATCCCGGCCTCGAATGGCCGCGCCTGGTCCACGAATCGGTGCGCCGCATGATTGACCGCATGGTCACCGATCTCATCGCGGAGACCCGCCGGGGCCTGGAGGCGGCGCGGCCGAAGTCGGTTGCGGACATTCGGGCGCTGGGCCGCCCGGTCGCCGCGTTCTCCAAGGACATGGCCGAGAACGACCGCGCCCTGAAGGCGTTCCTGTTCGAGCGCATGTACCGGCACGACAGGGTCAACCACATGTCTGCCAAGGCGCGCCGGGTGGTCCGGGATCTGTTCAACCTGTTCCTGGCCGCGCCCGAACGTCTGCCCTGCGACTGGCGGCAGCAGGCCGGGAGCCCCAACAGCCCGGTCACCGCGCGCCTGGCCGCCGATTACATCGCCGGCATGACCGACCGCTATGCCCTCGAGGAACACCGGCGCCTGTTCCCCGATTCATCATAGAATTATGGATTACTTCAAATACTTACGAGAAGAAATTATCAAACGACTCGAGGCTCTTGCCGAAGCAGGCAAGCTCCCCTCGGGGTTTGATTCAACCAAGGTTGTGGTCGAGCCGCCCCGCGACCCGTCCCACGGCGACGTCTCCTCCAATGTCGCGATGGTGATTGCCTCTCAAGTCGGGATGAAGCCACGCGAGCTGGGAGGAATGCTGGCCGCCTCCCTGGAGGGTCACGAGGCGGTGGCGGCTGTGAAAGTCGCCGGCCCCGGTTTCCTGAACATGGAGCTGAAAGCGTCTTTCTGGCACGCGCGCTTGAAGGAGGTGCTGACCGCCGGGACGGATTACGGCCGCTCCGACATCGGCGCCGGCGAGAAGGTCAATGTCGAATACGTGTCGGCCAATCCGACCGGGCCGCTGCATATCGGCCACGGGCGCGGCGCGGTCATTGGCGACGTGCTGGCCTCGCTCCTGGAGTGGGTGGGCTTCGACGTCACCCGCGAGTACTACGTCAACGACTCCGGAGCCCAGGTGGATGATTTCGCGAAAGCCAATTACCGCGACATGAGAAAACAGCGTAATTTGCCTGTCGAGCAGCCGGATTCGGAAGAGCTCTATTCCGGAGAGGAAACGGCCGCTTGCGCCACATCCATCTCGGCACGTTTCAGCACCGACGAGCTTCGGGCTGATTTCCAGGATTCGCTGCCGGAAATCCGGCGCCACGCCGTGGACTACATGATGAACCGGATCCGTGAGGATTTGGCGGCTCTTGGCATAAGGCACGACGTTTTCACCTCGGAACGCGAGTTGGTCGCGAGCGGCGCCGTCGAGGAAGCCCTGCGCACGCTCGAGGCGCGCGGGCTCATCTACACCGGCGTGCTGGAGGCGCCCAAGGGAGGTGCGCCGGGGGACTGGGAACCCAGGTCCCAGACCCTGTTCCGGGCGACCGAGTTCGGCGACGACGTCGATCGTCCCTTGAGGAAATCGGACGGCGGCTGGACCTATTTCGCCACCGACATCGCCAATCACCTGGACAAGTTCCGGCGCGGCTCTCGCACCATGATCAACGTCTGGGGGGCCGACCACGGCGGCTACGTCAAGCGCATGCAGGCGGCGGTCAAGGCGGTGACCGATGGCAAAGGGACCCTCGACGTCAAGCTGTGCCAGATGGTCAATCTGTTGAACCGTGGGAAGCCGGTCAAGATGTCCAAGCGGGCCGGGACCTACGTCGCCCTCAGCGAGGTGATCAACCAAGTCGGCAAGGATGTCGTCCGGTTCATCATGCTGACGCGCAGGAACGATGCCCCGCTGGAGTTCGATCTCGCCAGGGTCACCGAGCAGTCGCGCGAGAACCCGGTGTTCTACGTACAGTACGCCCACGCCCGCGCGCGCTCGGTGATGCGCCATGCGGGTGCCGAGTTCCCGGACATGAGGCTCACGCCCGAGGCCCTCTCGCGCGCCGAACTGGAGCGCTTGACCGACCGGGCGGAGCTTGCTTTGATCAGGATGCTCGCGGGCTGGCCCCAGGTGGTGGAGAACGCGGCGAACGCCCACGAACCGCACCGGCTGGCCTTTTACCTGTACGACGTGGCGGCGGCGTTCCACAGCCTGTGGAACAAGGGCAAGGAAGATCGGGACCTGCGTTTCATCGTCGGCGGCAACGACCGGCTCACGGCCGCACGCTTGGCCCTGGTCCAGGGTGCCGCCTGCGTGATCGCCTCCGGCCTGCGGATTTTCGGCGTGGAACCGGTTGAGGAGTTGCGGTGACGATGTCTTATGACGAACCAAAAGCGCCCGACCCCGCGTTCACCCCCGATACGGGGCGCGCCCCGAAATGGCGCAACCGATGGCTGGCAGGCGCCGTCGCGCTTGCCGCCCTGGGCGGCTTCGCCGGAATCGTCTGGTACGCCTACGACCTGGGCATCCGCGCCGGCAGTGAAAGCGTGGCCCCGCTCATCAAGGCAGAGGAGGGGCCGGCCAAGATCCGGCCGGAGGAGCCGGGCGGCATGGAGGTGCCCTATCAGGACAAGCTGGTCTACGACCGGCTGGCGCCCGATCAGGCCGAGCCTCCGGCTGAACGCCTGTTGCCGCCGCCCGAGGCGCCGCTGCCGCCACCGCAAGCGGCCGAGCCGCCGCCCGTCGCGGCTCCGCTGGACTCTGCCGGTGTGCAAGTGCCCGAACCGCCGCCGCCTTCGCCCCTGATAGCGCTGATCGAGACCGAGGTCCCGAAAAGCGCCGTCCCACCGCCGCTCACGGCTGGCATCGAGACCGCTGCGCCCGAGGCCGTCCCGACGCCTCCGGCTCCGGAGGTCGCAGCCAGCCAAGAGGCGGCGCCGGCCAAAGAGGCTGAGTCGGTCACAGATTTGACCGCGGCGCCGGCCGAAAGCTACAGGGTACAGGTCGCCGCGATGCGGTCGTCCGAGGCAGCCTACGGAGGATGGCAGCGCCTGCAGGCGCAACACAAGGACTTGCTCGGAAAGCTGAAACTGACGGTCCAGCGGGTGGACCTCGGGCCGGAGAAAGGCGTGTTCTACCGCGTCCAGGCCGGCCCCCTCGCCGACAAGGCGGCGGCCCGCGACTTGTGCACCAAGCTGAGCCTGCGCCGGGTGGGGTGTCTGATTGTCCGGCCCTGACCTTCGCCCTGATGAGCCCTCCAGACCGCGGGCGGTCATCTTCGGTTGCGCCGGTCCGAGTCTGCTCGAGGCCGAACGGCAACTCTATCGCGAAGCGGACCCGTGCGGCTTCATCCTGTTTGAGCGCAACTGCGAGGCGCCCGACCAGGTGCGCGCCCTCGTGGACGCGCTGCGCGAAGCGGTCGGCCGAGCCGACGCGCCCGTTCTGATCGACCAGGAGGGCGGGCCGGTCGCCCGGCTGGGTCCGCCTCACTGGCGGGCCGCTCCGGCGGCGGCGGCGATCGGTGCCTTGGCAAGCCGCGACCGCGAACTGGGTCGCCAAGCGGCCCGCCTGAACGCCCGTCTGCTTGCCGCCGAGCTCCACGACCTCGGCATCACCGTCAACTGCCTCCCGGTTCTGGATATCCCGGCCCCGGGCGCGCACGCGGTCATCGGCGAGCGGGCCTTCGGCACCGACCCCGAGATCGTGGCGATACTGGGCGCGGCCGCCTGCTGGGGCTTGCTCGATGGCGGCGTGCTGCCGGTCCTCAAGCACATCCCCGGCCACGGCCGGGCCATGGCCGACAGCCACACGGACATGCCGGTGGTCGAGGCGCCGCGCGCGCTCTTGGACAAGACGGATTTCCACCCGTTTCGCGCGCTCGCCCACATGCCGTGGGCAATGACGGCTCACATCCTTTACAAGGCTCTGGACGACACGGCACCGGCGACCATGTCCAGGACCGTGATCGGCGACGTGATCCGGCGCGAGATCGGGTTCCGGGGCGTGCTGTTATCGGACGATCTGTCCATGGGGGCGCTCAAGGGCGGTCTCGGCGAGCGCGCCCGGGCGGCGCTGGCCGCCGGCTGCGACCTGGCCCTTCATTCCAGCGGCGTGTTTAAGGAGATGGAAGAGATCGTCGCCGCCGTAGACGCCATGAGCGCGGAAGCCGCGGCCCGGCTCGCGCGGGCCGAGGCGTTTCGCCACGCACCCGAGCCGGTCGATACCGAGGCGCTCGCGGCGCAGCTTGACGCCCTCATGGGTAAGGCGTAAGCGGAGCTCCGTGAGCGTCGAGAACATACCTTACGTTCTTTACCTCGTCTCGATCTGGGTGGTGCCGGCGCTCATTGCCATCACCTTTCACGAGGCGGCCCACGGATATCTGGCCTGGCGGCTGGGCGATGACACGGCGTTCCGGATGGGCCGGGTCACCTTCAATCCCCTAAAGCACATCGATAGGTTCGGGACCATCGTGCTGCCGGCGTTGCTGTTGCTGCTGCGCGCCCCCTTCATATTCGGATGGGCCAAGCCGGTGCCGGTGAACTTCGCGCGGCTCCGCAACCCACGGCGCGATATGGTGTTGGTGGCGGCCGCGGGGCCGGCCACCAATTTGGCGCTGGCGATTGCGTCGGCTTGGCTGCTCCATGTTAGCTTTCTCCTGCCGGAGCCTGTGGCCGCGTGGACCGCATATATGCTCGGCGCCTCGGTGCTGATCAACGTGATCATCGCGGTTTTCAACATGCTGCCCCTGCCGCCGCTCGATGGCGGGAAGGTCGCCGTCGGTTTGTTGCCCCGGCCGCTCGGCAGGCGCTTGGCCCGTCTCGAGAAGTGGGGTTTCCTGATAATCCTCGGGTTGCTCTTTTTATTACCGTTCATCGGGAGCCGCCTGGGCGTGGATCTCCATATTTTTTTCTGGCTTGTTGGCGTGCCGAGTTTCCTTATCATCGACGGCATTGCCGCCATCACTGGCGTGAACATCGATCTCATGCATCAGTTGATCGCCTTCGTCCTCGGCCTCGACTAGCAGGGTCCTGCTTGGGAGCTGCCATGGCGGAACAAACGCCCATCGACCAAGACATCGCCAGGGCCGAGAACGATACCCGGCTGGTCCTCGATCTCGATGGCTATGAAGGGCCGATCGACGTGCTGCTGGCGCTGGCCCGCGAACAGAAGGTCGATCTGAAGCGGATCTCGATCCTGGAGCTCGCCGACCAGTACCTGGCCTTCATCGCGCGGGCCGGCCAGCTGCGCCTGGAGATCGCCGCCGACTACCTGGTGATGGCGGCCTGGCTCGCCTATCTCAAGTCGCGTCTGCTCCTGCCCCAGCCGGGCGAGGAGGGGGAGCCCAGCGCCACCGACATGGCAGCGGCGCTGTCGTTCCAGCTTCAACGGCTGGAAGCGATGCGCGAGGCGGGCGTCCGGTTGATGGCCAGGCCCCAGCTCGGGCGCGAGGTGTTCGCGCGCGGCAGCCCGGAGAAGACACCGCTCACCACAACCCCGGTGTTCCAGGTGTCTCTCTACGATCTGCTCAAGGCCTACGCCCTGCAGCGCCGCCGGATCGAGGCCAGGACCCTGTACATCGAGCCAAGCCAGCTGTACTCGGCGGACGACGCGCTGAAATGGCTCAGCGAGATGTTGGGCGGCATGCCCGACTGGCAGACTCTGCACAGCTTTTTGCCGCCCGGGCTGGAGGGCGGCTTGGTCGCGCGCTCGGCGCTGGCCTCAACGCTTGCCGCGAGCCTCGAGCTGGCCCGGACCGGCAAGGCGCAGCTGCGCCAGGACGTGGCATTCGGACCGATCTACCTGCGCCGGACGCCGAAAGGCAAATGACCGACAGGCACCAGCAATTGCGTCTTTTGGAGGCGGTGTTGTTCGCGACCCGCGAACCACTGAGCGAAGCGGTCCTGGCCGAGCGGATGCCCGACGGGGTGGCGGTGTCATCGCTCATCGAAGACCTCAAGGAGCTTTACGCCAACCGGGGCGTTAACCTGGTGCGGGTCGCCGGCGGATGGGCCTTCCGCACCGCCTCGGACCTGGCGTCCCGGCTTGCGGTCGAGACCCGGGTCGAACGCAAGCTGTCGCGGGCCGCGATCGAAACATTGGCGATCATCGCCTACCATCAGCCGGTGACGCGGGCCGAAATCGAGGAAATCCGCGGGGTGTCTCCGAGCCGGGGGACCCTCGACATCCTGTTGGAGGCGGGGTGGATTCGCCCCGGACGTCGGCGGCGCAGTCCGGGCCGGCCGCTCACCTGGGTTAGCACGGGGGCCTTCCTCGACCATTTCGGTCTGGAAAGCCTCGAGGATCTACCTGGTATCGAGGATCTCAAGGCCACCGGTTTGCTCGACGCGCGGCCGGCCATCGGCGACTTTAGCGCTGGACTGTCCGACGCGGAACTTGCGGAAGAGGAGGCCGAGGCTCCGTCCGGCGAGGAAGGGGACATGGCGCGCAACGCCGAGGACGACTGAGCGCCCGGCCGTCCAACCCCTATGGCGGGCTACCTCAGCCAAGTCTTCATCGTCAACGGCGACACCTGATTCCGAAGTTTCGCACGCTCGACATGGGCCTACCTGCACCAGGGGTGTCCCGGCACGCCGTGGCGCAGGGGAGCATCGCCGCTGCTCAGGGCCATCCATCACCGCTATGAGATTCGCCCGTATGAGCCGATCGCAAAGCCTCATCCCGGCCGTGGACAGCAAAGCGGCGTCAGTCCGGTCCGGCAGGGACCCGCGTTGCCTGGAATCCCATCATCGCTGGCGCACGATGCGCGCGCCCGAGCCAAAAACTAAGGCCTCGCGACGGGCGAGGCCTCATTGAGGATGCCGGTGATGTTGCTAATAAGACTTATTCGCATTAATCTGGCAACAGGCGCGTGGTGACACAGATCGAAGCCGCGTCCTTGCCGATCTGCTTTGATTGCGAGAAATGAGCCCGTGGCGAATTTGCCAGTAACTCCACTGACCCTTGAGCCGGCCGTTCGAGTCTGGCGGATGTCACGGGCATGGCTCAACGGCTGGACTCTATTTACCCTGCTCATTGCGGCGCTCGTCTCGATCCCGGTCATGGTCGTCGTGAGTAACGTATTCGTCCCGACCGGCGAGATCTGGAATCACCTGGCGGCGACGGTTCTGCCGCGCTACATCGCCAACTCCTTCTGGTTGATCCTCGGGGTCGGGACGGGCGTCCTGATCATCGGGGTCGGGACGGCCTGGCTGGTGACCATGTGCCGTTTTCCCGGCCGCCGAGCCATGGAGTGGGCGTTGTTGGTGCCGATGGCCGTGCCGGCCTATGTCATCGCCTATACCTACACCGGCCTGTTCGAGTTCGCCGGACCGGTGCAGACGGCGTTGAGAGAGGCCTCCGGGTGGACGCGGCAGGATTACTGGTTCCCCGAGATCCGGTCCCTGGGCGGCGCGATCACCATGATGACGCTGGTGTTCTATCCCTACGTCTACCTGCTGTCGCGGGCCGCCTTCCTCGAGCAGTCGGTATGCGTGCTCGAGGTCAGCCGGACGCTCGGCTGCGGGCCGTGGCGGAGCTTCTTCACCGTGGCCCTGCCGTTGGCCCGGCCGGGTATCGTCGCCGGCCTGACGCTGGCGCTCATGGAGACCTTGAACGATTTCGGCACGGTTCAATACTTCGCCGTCGACACCTTCACCACCGGCATTTACCGGACCTGGTTGGGCATGGGCGAAGCGGCCGCGGCGGCCCAGCTCGCGGCGGTACTCCTGCTGTTCATCTTCGCCCTCGTCCTGCTGGAGCGGTGGTCGCGGGGGGGCGCCCGTTTTCATCACACCTCGGTCCGCTATCGGCCGCTGCCGCGCCACCGGCTGCGCGGGCTCCGGGCGACACTCGCGCTTACGGCCTGCCTTCTGCCGATCTTCCTGGGGTTCCTGCTGCCCGGCGGGGCGCTCTTGACCTGGACCGTGGCAAGCGCGGGCGAGATGATCGACGCGCGGTTCGCGCGCCTGGTGCTCAATAGCTTTACCCTGGCGGCCACGGCCGCCGTGCTGGCCGTCGCTATCGCGGTCTTGATGGCCTACGGCCTCAGATTGCGGGCGACGAAAGCCATGATGCTCGCGGCCCGGGTCGCGAGCATGGGCTACGCGGTCCCCGGCACGGTGATCGCGGTCGGAGTGCTGTTGCCCTTCGCCTGGATGGACAATGCGGTGGACGCGTGGATGCGAACCACCTTCGGGGTCTCCACCGGGCTTCTGTTGACCGGCACCATCGCCGCGGTAATTTTCGCCTATCTGGTGCGGTTCCTGGCGATCTCCTTCAACACCGTCGAGGCCAGCCTGGCCAAGGTCACCAACAGCATGGACGATGCCGCGCGAAGCCTGGGCCACGGGCCCGCCAGCATGCTCGCCCGGGTGCATATGCCGATGATCCGGGGCAGCCTCTTGACCGCCGGGCTCCTGGTCTTCGTCGAGGTCATGAAGGAGCTGCCGGCGACGCTCATCATACGGCCGTTCAATTTCGACACGCTCGCGATCCGCGTTTACGAACTGGCCGTCGACGAACGGCTCATCGAATCGTCCGGCCCCGCGCTTGCCATCGTGTTGGTGGGAATCATTCCGGTTATCCTGCTGAGCATGGCAATCACGCGCTCGCGTCCCGGTCACGGAAAGGGCTGAGATGAACGAGGAGGCAATCCTGGAGCTCCAAAAGGTGAGTCATGCCTTCGGCCCGCTGCTGGCGCTCGACGATGTCAGCCTGACGATCGCGCCGGGCGAGCTGGTGTGCCTGGTGGGGCCTTCGGGCTGCGGCAAAACCACGTTGTTGCGCGTCGCCGCCGGCCTCGAGGAGCTGCAACAGGGCGGTATCGCCATCGACGGCCGGACCGTGGCCGGTCGCGGCGCGCACATGCCGCCGGAAGAGCGCGGCGTGGGCCTGGTGTTTCAGGATTACGCGCTGTTCCCCCATCTTTCGGTGCTCGACAATGTGGGCTTCGGTCTACGCGGGCAGCCCGCGGCCCAGCGCCGCATGCGCTCGCTCGAGATCCTGGAGCAGCTCGGGGTGGCCGGTCTCGCCCGGAACTTTCCCCACACGCTCTCCGGCGGTCAGCAACAGCGCGTCGCGCTGGCCCGCGCGCTTGCGCCAAAGCCCCGTTTGATGCTGCTGGACGAGCCGTTTTCAGACCTCGACGCACGGCTCAGGGAACGGGTCCGGGACGAGACCCTGCACCTTCTCAAAAAGGCCGCCGCGGCCAGCCTGATCGTTACCCACGACCCGGACGAGGCCATGTTCATGGCCGAGCGGATAGCGGTTATGCGCGCCGGCCGAATCGTCCAGCTGGGCCGTCCGGCCGAGATCTACCTTCATCCGACGAACGCCTTCGTCGCCAGCCTCTTCAGCGAGGTCAACCGCATCGACGGCGTGGTTTCCGGCGGTGGGGTGGAGACCCCGTTCGGCATCCTCGACGCCAAGCATCTCGCCGACGGCACTGAAGTCCAGGTCTTGATCCGGCCCGAGGCGCTCAAGCTGGCCTGGGCCGGCGAAGGGGAGGCCGACCTCAACGTCGGCAGGGTCGTGACCGCTCGAATGCTGGGCCGCAGCACCCTCATCCATCTTCATCTCGGCCACTTCAACGGCCGGCCCTTGCACCTGCACAGCCGGGTGCCCGGCTACGTCGCCTTCGCCGAGGGCGACGACGTGACCGTAGGCCTCGATATCAGCCAAGCCTTTGTTTTCCCCAGAGATGACCCTACCTAGAAGGGCAGGTAATATGCCGGCGTTGCAGGATGGACGTATTTTTGCCATCATCCACCGGTTGTACCGAAGCGGAGAAAACAACTAAGGAGCGACTAGGATGGGGAGTTTCAGCATCTGGCATTGGCTTGTCGTTCTCGCTGTTATCCTTCTTCTTTTCGGCGGCAGCGGCAAGATATCGAAACTCATGGGCGATACGGCGCGGGGCATCAAGTCCTTCAAGAAAGGCCTCAAGGAGGAAGAGGAAGAGGAACCCGTCGTTGAGAATCAACCCCAGAAGGCCTTGAAGTCGGAAACGGCGGCGCCGGCCGCCGAGACCACCACGCAGAAGGACGAGGCGACCAAAAGCTGACGGCTTGAGCGGGACGCCATTCCCCTCGTCATTCACGGAAGGGGCTGACCTCTGATGTTCGACCTCGGTTGGTCCGAAATGATGATCATCGCCACGGTGGTGCTGATCATCTTCGGACCGAAGGACCTGCCGAAGGTCCTCAAGACCGCGACCTTTTGGATGCGCAAGGGCCGGGCGCTCGCCAAGGAGTTCCGGAACGGTCTCGATGAAATAGTCCGGGAAGCCGAACTGGATGAGCTCAAGAAGGACCTCGAATCGGCGACGCGCTACGACCTGAAGGGGGAGATGGAAAAAACCATCGACCCGACCGGCAGCCTCGTCAAAGCCCTCGATGCGCCGGACGAACTCACCAAGTCGAAGGCCGAACCCGCGGCGGCGGGCGACACCGAGGCCAAGCCCAAGGCCGAACCCGCGGCGGCGGGCGACACCGAGGCCAAGCCCAAGGCCGAACCCGCGGCAGGGGACGACACCGAGGCCAAGCCCAAGGCCGAACCCGCGGCGGCGGGCGACACCGCGGCCAAGCCCAAGGCCGAACCCGCGGCGGCGGGCGACACCGCGGCCAAGCCCAAGGCCGAACCCGCGGCGGCGGGCGACACCGCGGCCAAGCCCAAGGCCGAACCCGCGGCGGCGGGCGACACCGCGGCCAAGCCCAAGGCCGAACCCGCGGCGGGGGGCACATCGAGGCCCAGACGAGGGAAGGCGAATCGAAGGCCGGCGGTGGAAAACGCGAGGAGCCGCTAACGGGGGATGCCCTGGTGGCGGCGAAATCTGAGGGGGCCTAAGAAAGTGGCCGAAGAAGCCGCAGGCGAGGAGCGTGAGGAGAAAAAGATGCCGATGCTCTCCCATCTGGGGGAGCTCCGCAATCGGCTGATCTATTCCTTCATTGCCTTCATCATCGCGTTTTTCGCCTTTTTCTACGTGGCCGAGGACATATTCGCGTTCCTGGTCAGGCCGTTAGCCCGGGTCATGGAGAAGGAGACCGGCGGGCGCATGATTTACACCGCCCTGCACGAGGCGTTCTTCACCTACGTCAAGGTGGCGTTCTTCAGCGCGGCCTTTGTGTCCTTTCCGGTCGTCGCCGGCCAGATCTGGGCGTTCGTCGCGCCGGGCCTCTACAAGAACGAAAAACGGGCCTTCCTACCCTTCCTCGTCGCGACCCCCATCCTGTTCATTATGGGCGCCGCGCTCGTCTATTACCTTATTTTCCCGCTTGCCTGGCAGTTCTTCCTGGGCTTCCAGACGCCGAGCAGCGAGGGCATGCTGGCCATCGAGATCGAGCCCAAGATCAACGAGTATCTCTCCCTGGTCATGCGGCTGATCTTCGCCTTCGGCGTCGGCTTCCAGCTTCCGGTGTTGCTGTTGCTGATGGCGCGGGCCGGCCTGGTGACCGCCAAGGGCCTCGCCGCCAAGCGCAAATACGCCATCGTCCTGGCCTTCATCGCCGCCGCGATCCTGACCCCGCCGGACGTCATCAGCCAAGTCGGCCTGGCCCTGCCGATCCTCCTGCTCTACGAGATATCCATCTTCCTGGTCCGCCTGTCCGAGAAACGGCGGGCTGCCAAGGAGGCGGCCGAAGAGGCCGAGAGCTAGGACAAAGCGCGGGGAAACCGATTTCAACCCGGGCTTTTGACCCCGCGCGGCGGTGGACGCGGCCCGCACCGCGACCTATAAGAGCACGCCGGCACACGGCGCTTGGTATTGAGTTTCGCGGAAACGCAAGTCGTATTCCTGGCCCTCATGCTTCGACAGGCTCAGCACGACGGCTTCGACAAGCTCGGTATGAGGACTTCGACAGGCTCAGCATGAGGGCATAAGCATGCGTTCGATCCTGAGCCGCTCGAGGGGCGAGGCCCGTCTCGCGTATCTACGATAGTACGTAGCTAGTCACGACGACGGTTCCCGATGTTCGATCTCAAATGGATCCGCGACAATTCGGCGGCCTTCGACGCCGGGCTCAAGGCCCGCGGCGTGGGGCCGACAGCCGCGCGCGTCATCGCGCTCGACGAGAAGCGCCGCGAGGCGCTCACCGCCGCCCAAGAAATCCAGGCCCGGCGCAACAAGCTGTCCAAGGAGATCGGCATCGCCAAGACCAAGGGCGAGGACGTGAGCGGGATGATCCGCGCCGTATCGGCCGAGGAAGAGCTCCAGGCTGAAGCCGAGGAACGGGTGCGGCAATTGGCCGCCGGGCTCGACGAGCTGCTCGAAGGCCTGCCCAACCTGGCGGCCGATGACGTGCCGGTGGGGGAGGACGCCAGCGCCAACGTCGTCTTGCGCACCGTCGGCGTGAGGCCCGAATTCGACTTCACGCCCAAGGAGCATTTCGAGATCGGCGCGGGGCTGGGCCAGATGGACTTCGAGCGGGCGGCGAAGATGTCCGGGGCGCGGTTCGTCGTGCTCACCGGCGCGCTCGCCCGGCTCGAGCGGGCGCTCGCCCAGTTCATGCTCGACCTCCACACCACCGAGTTCGGCTACACGGAAGTGAGCCCGCCGCTCTTGGTGCGGGACGATGCTGTGTTCGGCACCGGGCAGTTGCCGAAATTCGGCGCCGATTTGTTCCGCACCACCGACGATTACTGGCTAATCCCGACGGCCGAGGTGCCGCTCACCAACCTGGTGCGCGAGCGGATTCTCGACGAGGGCGACCTGCCGCTCCGATTCACCGCCTTCACCGGCTGCTTCCGCTCCGAAGCCGGAGCCGCCGGCAAGGACACCCGCGGCATGTTGCGCCAGCACCAATTCTACAAGGTCGAGCTGGTCAGCATCACCCATCCCGACCACTCGGAGGCCGAACTCGAGCGCATGACGTCCTGCGCCGAGGAGGTGTTGAAACGGCTCGGGCTCCACTACCAGGTGGTGGTCCTGTCCACCAGCGACATGGGATTTGCCGCGCGCAAGACCCTCGACATCGAGGTCTGGCTGCCCGGCCAGGAGGCCTACCGCGAGATTTCCAGCTGCTCGAACTGCTGGGACTTCCAGGCCCGGCGCATGAAGGCGCGCTTCAAGCCGGCGGGGGGCAAGGGCACGCGCTTCGTCCACACCCTCAATGGCTCCGGCCTTGCCGTCGGGCGCACCCTGATCGCGCTGCTGGAGCACTACCAGCGCGCCGACGGCTCGGTCGAGATGCCGACGGCCTTAAGACCCTATATGGACGGGCTCGAGGTCTTGACCGCCGATGTTTAAGTGGCCGCTCGACCTCGCCCGGGCGCGGATCCTGATCTCGAATGACGACGGCGTTTACGCGCCCGGCCTGAAGCTCCTGGAGCGAATCGCCCGCCAGTTGTCGAAGGACGTCTGGGTGGTGGTGCCGCAAATCGAGCAAAGCGCCGCCAGCCATTCGCTGACCCTGTCCCGGCCGCTCAGGATCCGGAAGCTGTCGCCGCGCCGCTACTGGCTGGACGGCACGCCCACCGACTGCGTGCTGCTGGCGATCAAGAATATCCTGAAGGACCATCCTCCCGACCTGGTGCTGTCCGGAGTGAACCGGGGCGGCAATCTGGGCGAGGACGTCACCTACTCGGGCACCATCGCCGCGGCCATGGAGGCGACGCTCTTGGGCGTCCCGGCGATCGCCTTGAGCCAGTATGTGGTCGGCAACAACCGGACCAAGTGGCAGACCGCCGAGCGTCACGCGCCAGGGCTCATCAGGCGGCTGGTCGAGGTGACCTGGCCCGCGGGCGTGGTCGTCAACGTCAACTTCCCCGACGTTCCCGCCGATGAGGTCACGGGGATCGAGATCACCCGCCAGGGTCGGCGCAAGGTCGGCGACGAGCTTCAGGAACGGCTTGACCCGCGCGGCAGGCCCTATTACTGGATCGGCAGCATGCGCAGGGAGGAGCTGTCGCGGCCCGGCACGGACCTGGCGGCGGTCCACCAGGGCGCCATTTCGGTAACACCGCTCTACCTCGACCTGACTCACGCGCCGACCGTCAAGGCGTTCAGAAAGACTTGGCATTGACCTTTGAGGCCCGAATATCCCCCTGCTTGCGGAACTCAGGCGGTTTATACTATGGGGGTATTGGGGCTCGCCCTGTCCCGCTCGTCGCCGATGGGCCACGCGGTGCCGGAATGAAGCCGGAAGCCGATGCAAGGGACGCGCGCCTGACGGTATAAACTTCACCTCGGGGGCTTGATCGATGGAGAGGTCTCGCCCGGTCGTGGGCGGGCTCGGTTTCGCGACGGCGCTCGCCGCCATGGTGTTGCTCACCGGCTGCGCGGTACTCGGCCCGCCATTGGTGCCGGTGACGCAACGGACCACGCCGCCCCCGGGCCAGGCCTTGCGAATCCTCGCGGGGAGCGGGATTCATATCGTCAAGCGCGGCGATACGGTCTACGGCATCTCGCGGCGCTACGGCCTGCCGGTGCGCGCGGTGATTGACGCCAATGGGCTCGGGCCGCCCTATCTCCTGGAGATCGGCCAGCGCCTGGTCATTCCCGAAACTCTGGAGCACCTGGTCCAGCGCGGCGACACGCTCTACGGCATCTCGCGGCACTACGGGATCTCCATGAGCGATGTGGCCAGGGCCAACGGGATCAAGCCGCCTTACACCATTGTGGTCGGCCAGCGCCTGCGTCTGCCGTTGTCGGCGCCCGGCCTGGCGCTCGCCGCGGCGCCGAATCCGGCGGCGCCTTCCATTCCGGCCGACAGGCAGCCGTCCCAACCCTCCAAGACCGAGCGTCTGGTCGCCATCCCGACCCCGCCGCCCTTGAGCAACGACACGTTCCTGTGGCCGGTCAAGGGCAAGATCATCTCGAGCTTCGGCCCGAAGAAGAACGGCTTCCATAACGACGGCATCAACATTTCCGCGCCGCGCGGAACGCCGGTCGTGGCGGCCGCGAACGGCGTGGTGGTTTATGCCGGCAACGAGCTCAGGGGCTTCGGCAACCTGCTGCTGATCAAACATGCCGACGGCTGGATAACCGCCTACGCCCACAACGAGACCTTGCTGGTCAAGCGCGGCGACCTGGTGAGAAGAGGCCAGATCATCTCTCGCGTCGGCAGCACCGGCAACGTCGCCGAGGCCCAGCTTCATTTCGAAATTCGCCGCGGCCGGCGCGCGGTCAATCCCCTGGACCAGATGGTCCAGATAGGCCGGCCCACACAAGCGGTCGCCAAGGCCTGATGAATTGACGGGCGGGGTGGGGAGCTCGGCCGCAACGCTCCGACACGCCCGCCTCGATCGTCAATCGAGGTGAGCGGGGCAGCGGCGGGTGTGAAGGACCACGGCGTTTGCTCCCTCCCTGCGTTGCCGGTATGGTGCCGGGAGGATTGCCGCGGGCGCGCCGCGGGCCCTGCGGCGTGGCCCCGGTCGCTTGCAAGTGTGGCTTCTGGCGGTATAGTCCGGCAGATTTCGCCGTCTTGAGAGGGGAGACCCGCGATGTTCATTTCGCCAGCTTACGCGCAAGACGCGGCCAACGGGGGCGGGTTCGATCTCATGGCGCTCCTGCCGCTGATCCTGATCTTCGCCGTGTTCTACTTCCTGCTGATCCGCCCCCAGCAGAAGAAAATGAAGGAGCACAAAGTCAAGGTCGCGGCGATGAGGCGTGGTGATAAGGTCGTGACCGGCGGCGGCATCATTGCCACCGTTACCAAGATCGTGGACGACAACGAGGCCGTCGTCGAAATCACCGACGGCATCAAGGTGCGCATCATCAAGTCCACGGTCTCGGACGTGCTGGCCAAGCCCGAGCCAGCCAGCGGCGGAAGAGGCCAGGCCGAGGGCGACGGCGAATCCAAGCGGGGCGCGGACAAGCTGGTGGGACGCCGCTGATCTTCCGACGAACTAAGGAGAGCGCGCCCGTCCTCCAATGGTTTATATCGCCCGATGGCAGATCTTTCTCGTCCTCGCGGTTTGCGCCTTCGGCCTGATCTTCGCGGCCCCGAACGCCCTCGAACGCAAGACGGCGGAGGACCTGCCGGGCTGGCTCCCGCATAAGCAGATCAGCCTCGGGCTCGACCTCCAGGGCGGGTCCCACCTGTTGCTCGAGGTCGAGGTCGAGGAGGTCATCGAGGAGCAACTCACGACGCTCACCGATGCGGTCCGCAGCGGCCTGCGCCAAGCACGCATCGGCTATACCGGCCTGGGCACGGAGGGAACGAGCGTCGTCTTCCAGGTGCGGGATCTCACCGAGCTCGAACGGACCCGAGAGGTGGTGGAGGAGATCGCCGGTGGGTTCGGCGGCGGAATCGGCCTCGTCCGGAGCATCGTCACCGGCGCGGGCCGCGAGGTCGAGGCGACGGTCTCGGACGACGGCAGCGCGATCCTGGCGCTCACCGAGAAGAGCATCAAGGATCGCCAGCAGCGAGCGATCGAGCAATCGATCGAGATCATCCGCCGCCGGATAGACGAGACCGGCACGCGGGAGCCGACCATCCAGCGCCAGGGTGCGAATCGCATCCTGGTGCAGCTGCCGGGCGTCGGCGACCCCGAGCGCGTCAAGCGCCTGTTGGGCAAGACGGCGAAGCTCACCTTTCACCTGCTGGACCCGACAACCACCGTCGCCCAGGCGCTCCGGGGCCAGCTGCCGCCGGGCTCGATGCTGCTCCCCGGCGATGATGTCGACGCCGCCGGACAGCCGACAACCGAATATGTCGTGCGCAGGCGCGTGGAAGTGGGCGGCGACCGCTTGATCGACGCCCAGCCCACCTTTGATCAGAACAACCAGCCGGTCGTGAGTTTCCGTTTCGATACGGTCGGCGGCCGGAAGTTCGGCGATGCGACCAAGGAAAACGTCGGCCGACGTCTCGCCATTGTCCTCGACGGCCAAGTGATCAGCGCCCCCGTCATCCGCGAGCCGATCCTGGGCGGCTCCGGGCAAATCAGCGGGAACTTCACCGTGAGCTCGGCCCAGGACCTGGCACTCTTGCTCCGGGCCGGGGCCCTGCCGGTGCCTCTCGTCATCCTCGAGGAGCGCACGGTCGGCCCCGGCCTCGGCGCCGACTCGATCGAGGCCGGCAAGATAGCGAGCATCCTCGGCCTCATCCTGGTCCTCGTGTTCATGGCGACGGTGTACGGTCTGTTCGGGTTGATGGCGGACATCGCGCTCCTGCTCAACCTGATGTTGATCGCGGCGGTGCTTTCGACCCTGCAAGCGACGCTGACTCTGCCCGGCATCGCCGGAATCGTGCTCACCATCGGCATGGCGGTGGACGCCAATGTGTTGATCTTCGAGCGCATCCGCGAGGAAGTGCGCGGCGGCAGGACGCCGATCTCCGCCATCGACGCGGGTTACAAGCGCGCGCTCACCACCATCATCGACTCGAATCTCACGACGCTGATCGCGGCGATCTTGCTCTTCATATTCGGCTCCGGCCCGATCAAGGGTTTCGCCGTGACCCTCTCGATCGGAATCGTGACCTCGATGTTCACCGCCATGATGGTGACGCGGTTGATGATCGTGACGTGGCTCAGGCAGCGCCGCCCGCAGGCTCTGCCGATCTAGGGGGCCGAGACATGTGGACGCTGAGACTGTTTCCGGCCGGGACCAAGATCGAGTTCATCAACCCGCATCGTCTTTGGTTCGCCCTGTCGGCGACGCTCATGGCGCTGTCGATCGGCTTCTTCCTGGTCCGGGGGCTGAATTTCGGCATCGACTTCAGGGGCGGCATCCTGATCGAGGCCCGAACCCCGGGCCCGGCGGACTTGGGCGAGATGCGGGCCAGGCTCACCGGGCTCGGCCTGGGCGAGGTGGCGCTCCAGGAATTCGGCACGCCGAGAGACGTGCTGATCCGCGTCCAGCGCCAGGAGGGCGACGAAAAAGCGCAGATCCGCGCCATCAGGATCGTCAAGGAGGCCCTGGGCGAGGATGTCGACTACCGCCGCACCGAGTTCGTCGGGCCCAAGGTCGGCGCCGAGCTCGTCCGGGCCGGGGTGACCGCGGTGGTGCTCGCGGTGCTCGCGATCATGGTCTATATCTGGTTCCGATTCGAGTGGCAGTTCAGCCTCGGCGCGGTGGTGGCGCTCGCTCACGACGTGCTCTCGACCATCGGCATCTTCGCCGCGCTGCAGCTCGAGTTCAACCTGTCGACCCTGGCGGCGATCCTGACCATCGCGGGCTATTCCATCAACGACACGGTGGTGGTCTATGACCGGGTGCGCGAGAACCTGCGCAAGTACAAGAAGATGCCGTTCGCCGAGCTCTTGAATCGCAGCATCAACGACACCCTGTCGCGTACCCTGATGACCAGCGTCACGACGCTCTTGGCGCTCTTTGCCCTGTTCATTTTCGGCGGGCAGGTCATCCGCGGCTTCAGCTTCGCCATGATCTGGGGCGTGGTCATCGGCACCTACTCGTCGATCTGCCTGGCGGTGCCCCTTTTGCTTTACATGAACTTGAGGCGCGGCGCCCCGGGCGACGTCGGCCGACCGAAAGCAGCGGTGGCGGACCAGGCGTCCTGAGGGGCATCATGGATATCGGCCCACGCGCCCTGGGCGATCGACAGCTCATCCAGAGCTACGGCGAGGGCCGCTTCCGCATAAGCGGCACGGTCCATGACGGCGGCGTTCTGGTATTCCCAGAGCGGACCTTGCCCTGGCCGGTTGCAAGCATCCGGGGCGTGACGGTCGATTCGCTCGCCGAGGTGACGGCGGCCGAGCCGGCGGTCGAAATCCTGCTCTTGGGCTGCGGCAGCCGCTTCGAGACGATTCCCGCCGCGCTCAAGGAAGCGCTCAGGGAGGCCGGCGTGATGGTCGACTCCATGGACACGGGCGCGGCGTGCCGGACCTACAACGTGCTGGTGTCCGAAGGCCGCCGGGTCGCGGCGGCGCTGATCGCCATCGACTGACGGGGGCCGAGGGCGGTACGGCGCGCGGCTCAAGTAGGGCGGTGAAATACGTCGTGCTTCCTCGCCCTTCGAGACGCCGCCCTCATCCCGAAGGCCCGCCCTTCGAGACTCCGCCCTCATCCTGAGGAGAGGCGAAGCCTCGTCTCGAAGGAGAGGGCCGTTCCTCAGGGGAGCGGGGACGTCTCGAAGGGTGAGGCGCAGCCCGAACTCGTGACGGCAGGTCCTAGAAGATGTTCTGCGCCGCGACCATGCCGAAGAACATCGGCACCGAAAGCATGGTGTTGGTGCGCGAGAACAGCATGGCCGTGCGGGCCGCCTTCGCCTTGGCGTCGGCGTCCGCCTCGACGATGCCCAGCACCTTCTTCTGGTTGGGCCAGATCACGAACCAGACGTTGAACCACATGATGATGCCAAGCCACATGCCGATGCCGATGGCGGTATAACGCGGGGTGTAGCCTTCCGCGAGCGCCGTGAGGCCAGCGGTGGCTACGTGATGATAGTTACTCCAATCATAGACAAGCCCCACGAGGATCAAGCCGGTGACGATCGTGGCCATCGCTGCCCAACGGAACCAGAACAGGGCCGCCGGCGCGATCACTTTGCTGATCGCCGGTTTCTGGTCGTCGGGGATCTTCCCCATGTTTGGGATTTGCACGAAGTTGAAATACCACAAGAGGCCGATCCACATGACGCCGGAAAGCACATGCAGCCAGCGGAATAGGAAGGACCAAAATTCCCCGCCGTCCCAACCGCTGATCCAGAGGTAGACAAGGAAGAAAATAACCGCGAGGACGACGCCTGCGGTCACGGTCCGCCACAAAGATGCAAGAATCGCAGCCATTGGTAACCTCCCCCGAGGCAACATGAGAAGCTTTATAAACTACTCTAACACTGCCTCCCCCGCCGCGACAAGGACGGGCCGCTGGTGAAGTTGGGTTTATGGCCGGATTTGGCTGCGGCGCCGCCGAGACTTACATTTCCCTTGTCATGGCCCGGAAGTCAGACTCGTCCTACTGCGCCGAACAGGTCCGAACCCACGACGGCGATCGCTATCTGTGCGGCCTGTTTGCGCCCGAGCCGCGGCGCCGCGCGCTCTTTGCCCTCTACGCCTTCAACATCGAGGTTGCCAGGATCCGCGAGGCGGTCAGCGAGCCGCTGTTGGGCCATATCCGGCTGCAATGGTGGCGGGAGGCCATCCTGGGCATCTATGAAGGCTCGTCGCGCGACCATCCGGTGGTTCGCGCGCTGGCCGACGCGATCGAGCGGTTCGACCTTTCCAGGACTTACTTCGACCGGCTCATCGAGGCGCGCGGGTTCGACCTGGACGACTCGCCGCCGGAGAATTTGCCGGCCCTCAAGCGCTACGTGGAGGAGACCTCGGCCAACCTGATCCTGCTCGCCCTCGAGGCCCTCGAGGTGCGCGAGGGAAGGACGTTCTGGGCCGGCCGCCATGTCGGCGTGGCCTGGGCCTTGACCGGGCTGCTGCGCGCGGTGCCGTCCCACGCCCGGGCAAAGCGCCTCTACCTGCCCGCCGATCTGATGGAAAAGGAGGGCGTCAGGAAGGCCGACCTGTTCGAACTGAAGCCCTCCGCCGGGCTCGCGGCCGTGGCCAGGACGCTGGCCGGCGAAGCCCGGGAGCACCTCGCCCAGGCCCGCGCCCTCAGCCGGCACGTGCCGCGCCAGGCCGTGCCGGCGCTGCTGCCGGCAGCCCTCGCCGAGGCCTATCTGCGGCGCATGGAGAGGCGGGGCTTCAACCTCTTCGACCCCAGGCTCGGCTTGAGCAAGCCCGGGCGGCAGCTACGCCTCGCCTGGGCGGCCTTTCGTAACCGCTATTGAGGGCTCGCCCCGGCGGCGGTGGCGGCGCTATCGACTCCACTCAGCGCGCAGCTCGACCATGAGAGCCTCGATTTCGCTCACCCGCTCGTCGCTGCAGAAATCGTCCGGCAGTTCTTCGGCGTAAGACGCCTGGTAGAAGCCGAACAGCGCGCCAATGAAAGCCAACTGCTCTTGAGTCCAGGGCTTACGCCGTTCCCGGGCCATGAAAGCGAGGTAATAGGGCTCCCAGTCCAGGCCGCATTTCAAGGCCATTCCCGCGGGCTCACTCGCTACGCCGATGCGTTCGAGATCCTCCTCCGAAGGAATGTTGAAATCCTCCGCCGTTGCCGGGATGGCCAACATCAACCCGGCCGCGACGACGACGGCTGTGACGGCGCGGTGAGGTAAACTCGCCCATCGCCACACCATTCCGCCGCCCGAGCGCCGTCGAGACACAGGACCAATTCGACGAGCGCCCTGGAAGCGATCGCGCGCTTGCTCTCGCGGCCGCCCGAATTCGAGCCAGGCCAGACATCCAGCTCGGTGGTGCAACTCAGGCCCGCTTGCGCTTGGGCGGGCTGATCCGGCTCAGATACTGGGCGAGATACTGCCCGGTATAGCTTTCGGCAATGCGGGCGAGCTGCTCCGGGGTGCCGGTGGCGACGATCCTTCCGCCCTTGTCGCCGCCCTCGGGGCCCAGGTCGATGATCCAGTCGGCGGTCTTGATCACCTCGAGGTTATGCTCGATCACCACCACCGTGTTGCCTTGCTCGACGAGCGCGTGGAGCACCTCCAGGAGCTTGCGCACGTCCTCGAAATGCAGTCCCGTGGTGGGCTCGTCCAGGATGTAGAGGGTGCGCCCGGTGGCCCGGCGCGACAGCTCCTTGGCGAGCTTCACCCGCTGGGCCTCGCCGCCCGACAAGGTCGTCGCCGGCTGGCCCACCTGGATGTAGCCGAGGCCGACCCGGTCCAGGGCCTCGAGCTTGGTCCGGATCGCCGGCACGGCCTTGAAGAGCTCGGTTCCTTCATCAACCGTCATGTCAAGAACGTCTGATATTGATTTGTTTTTAAACTTTATTTCAAGCGTCTCTCGGTTGTAGCGCCTGCCCTTGCAAGCATCGCACCGGACATAGACGTCGGGCAGGAAGTGCATCTCGATTTTGATCACCCCGCCGCCCTGGCAGGCCTCGCAGCGGCCGCCCTTGACGTTGAAGGAAAACCGCCCGGCCCGGTAGCCCCGGGCCTGGGCCTCGGGCAGGCCGGCGAACCAGCCGCGGATCGGGGTGAAGGCGCCGGTGTAGGTCGCCGGATTCGAGCGCGGCGTGCGGCCGATGGGCGCCTGGTCGATGTCGACGATCTTGTCCAGGTGTTCGAGACCGTCGATCCCGTCATGGGCGCCCGCATGCAAGCGGGCACGGTAGAGCCGCCGGGCGACGGCCTTGTACAGGGTGTCCACGATCAGGGTCGACTTGCCGCCCCCGGACACCCCGGTGATGCAGGTGAAGGTGCCGAGCGGGATCTCGGCCGTGATGTTCTTCAGGTTGTTGGCCCGGGCGCCGCGGACGGTGATCATCTGGCCCGGGTGGCCGGGCCGCCGGGCCTCGGGCACCGGGATCTGGCGAAAGCGGGTGAGGTACTGGGCGGTGAGGCTCTCCGGGCAGCGCAGCACCGTCTCGAGACTGCCGGCGGCGACCACATGGCCGCCCTTGACCCCGGCGCCGGGCCCCAGGTCGATCAGATAGTCGGCGGAGCATATGGCCTCCTCGTCGTGCTCGACCACCAGCACCGTGTTGCCCAGGTCCCGGAGCCTCAAGAGCGTGTCCAGGAGCCGGCGGTTGTCGCGCTGGTGGAGGCCGATCGAAGGTTCGTCCAGCACGTAGAGCACGCCGGTGAGCCCCGAGCCGATCTGAGAGGCGAGCCGGATGCGCTGGCTTTCGCCGCCCGAGAGCGTCGCCGAGGCGCGCGAAAGCGTGAGATAGTCGAGCCCCACATTCATCAGGAACCTGAGCCGTTCCCGGATCTCCTTGAGAATGCGCCGGGCGATCTCCCGGCTCTTGGGCGTGAGCGCGTCCTCGAGTTGGTCGAACCACGGGGCCGCCTGGGCGATCGACATAACGGCGACCTCGCCGATGTGGAGCTCGCGGATCTTGACGGCCAGGGCCTCGGGCTTCAGCCGGTAGCCGGTGCAGACCTCGCAGACGCTGACCGTCTGATAGCGCGAGAGGTCGTCGCGGATCCACGAGGAATCGGTCTCCCGCCAGCGCCGCTCCAGGTTCGGGATGACGCCCTCGAACGGCTTGGTCGTCTCGTAGGTGCGCAAGCCGTCGTCGTATCTCATGGTGACCCGCTTGCCGTCGGAGCCATAGAGGATGGCGTGGCGCACCTGCTCGGGCAGGTCGCGGAACGGCACGGTGGTGCTGAAATCGTAGTGGCGCGCAAGGCTGTCGAGCGTCTGCTCGTAATACTGGGAGGTGGAGCCGGCCCACGGTTTGATCGCCCCTTCCTTGAGACTCAGCCGCTCGTCGGGAACCACCAGATCGCGGTCGAAATACATGCTGGTGCCCAGCCCGTCACAGGCCGGGCAAGCGCCAAACGGGCTGTTGAAGGAAAACAGCCTGGGCTCGATCTCGTCGATGGTGAAGCCCGAAACCGGGCAGGCGAACCGGGAGGAGAAGGTGATCCGCTCGCCCGTGTCCGCGGTCTCGGCGAAGACAAGGCCGTCCGACAGCGCCAGCGCCGTCTCCAGGCTGTCGGCGAGCCGGTTGCCCAGGTCGTCGCGGACCACGACGCGGTCCACCACCACCTCGATATCGTGCTTGACCTTCTTGTTGAGGGCCGGGACCTCGTCGATCTGGTAAAGGCCGCCATCGACCTTGACCCGCTGGAACCCGCGTTTCTGGAGCTCGGCCAGCTCGCGCCGGTACTCGCCCTTGCGGCCGCGCACAATCGGCGCCAAGAGATAGAGCCGGGTGCCCTCGGCCACGGCCAGGATGCGGTCGACCATCTGGGTCACCGTCTGGCTTTCGATGGGCAAACCGGTCGCCGGCGAGTAGGGCACGCCGACGCGCGCGAACAGGAGGCGCAGATAGTCGTGGATTTCCGTCACCGTGCCGACCGTGGACCGGGGGTTCTTGGACGTGGTCTTCTGTTCGATGGAGATCGCCGGCGACAGCCCCTCGATCGAGTCCACATCCGGCTTCTGCATGAGCTCGAGAAACTGGCGGGCATAGGCCGACAGGCTCTCGACATAACGGCGCTGGCCCTCGGCGTAGATGGTGTCGAAGGCGAGCGAGGACTTGCCCGAGCCGCTGACCCCGGTGAGCACCACCAGGCTGTCGCGCGGGAGGTCGACGTCGATGTTCTTCAAATTATGTTCGCGGGCGCCGCGGATGCGAATGGCGGGGCCGCTGATCGTCCTTGCCATCGGGTCCCTTCAGAAAGGCGGCCGGCGGTCGGGCCGCAGCGTTCGAATATCACGCCGGGGGCGCGCTGGAAAGCCAGTGCGAAGCAAGGCCCGGCCCCTCACGACGCCGGCTTGCAGCCGCCGAAAACGGCGCCGCGGGCAATGAAGGCGCGGCTGTCGTCGTCGCTCCAGCCTTCGGTCATCGGCGCCTTCCACCTCAACACATGGCGGTGGCAAACCACCCGGCTTTGCGTGTACAGTACGTCAACGCGACTATACCGTGAACCGGGAGCAATTTCATGGCAGGCAGCATCAATAAGGTCATTCTGATCGGCAATCTTGGGCGCGACCCGGAGGTCCGCTCGACCCAGGATGGCACCCGGGTCGCCAACTTCACCCTGGCGACCAACGAGACCTGGCGGGATCGTGAGAGCGGCGAGCGCCGCGAGCGCACCGAATGGCAC
Source organism: Pseudomonadota bacterium (assembly GCA_022571365.1). GTDB lineage: Bacteria > Pseudomonadota > Alphaproteobacteria > JACZXZ01. The sequence goes on from JACZXZ010000002.1 coordinate 33,204, forward strand.
CGGATCGTCATCTTCAACGAGCGCCTGGTCGATGTCGCCGAGAAGTACCTGAGAAAAGGCTCGAAGATCTACCTCGAAGGCCAGATCCAGACCCGCAAATGGACCGATCAGTCGGGCCAGGAGCGCTATACCACGGAGGTCGTCCTGCAAAAGTTCCGGGGCGAGCTGACCATGCTCGATACGCGCGGCGAGTCGGCGACGGCCGAGGCCGGCGCGGAGGCAGAGGGGAAGACGGAGGCGGAGCCGGCGGAGGGCGGCTCGAAAGTAGGGGAGGACCTGGACGACGAAATCCCCTTCTAGCTTGGGACTCCAGGCGAACGGCCGTACCTTCCCGTGCCCACATCTCTGACGTCCGATATCCTTGGAAGGGTCAGCGTCAGCGAGCGTTGCCGCGCGGGCTTTTCCGGAGTCAAAAACTCCCAGAGCCGCCGCCCCCGTAAAGGGCTGCCGCCCGGCGTGCAAGGTGTGCGGTAAATCGATGGCCAAGGGGGAACGAATCCCGTAGATGGCTCAAGGCACGCGCGCCCTGTTCCCCGATCTCGAGACGGATTCAGCCAGCCGCCACAAGACAGGGATACTGCCCTCCCAGGAGGTTGAGGCGTTGGTTCGGGCCGGCCACATCACGGCCGAGCCGGCCATCTGCGACGACCAGATCCAACCGGCCAGCATCGATCTGAGGCTCGGGGGCGTCGCCTATCGCGTCCGCTCGAGCTTCCTCGCCGGCGAAGCCTCGACGGTGAGGGACAAGATCGAAACCCTGGCCATGCACGAGATCGATCTGACAGGAGGCGCCGTCCTGGAGAAAGGATGCGTCTACATCGCTCCCCTGGTGGAGGAGCTGAGGCTTCCGGCGCAGGTCGCGGGCCGGGCCAATCCCAAGAGCAGCACCGGCCGGTTGGACATCTTCACCCGCGTAATGACCGATTATTCCAAGGAATTCGAGACCATCACAAAGGGCTACAAGGGAAAGCTGTTCGTGGAAATCTCGCCGCGCACCTTCAGCATTCTTGTCCGCGCCGGCGCCAGATTGAACCAGCTGCGTTTCATCCGCGGCTCCCCGTTGTCTTCCGACACCGAGCTGTCGCGTTTGCATGACCGGGAGACCCTCGTCTACTCGGAAGACGAGTCGCCCGAAGAGGCCACGATTTCGCGGGGACTCTGGATCTCGATCGACCTCAAGGAAAACCGTAAATCAGGCCTTATCGGCTACCGGGCCAAGAAACACGCGCCCGTTATCGACCTCGATCAGGCCGGCTTCTATGAGCCCTTGGACTTTTGGGAGCCGATAACCAAGATCGACGCCAAGGGTATCATACTCAATCCAGGCGACTTCTATATCCTGGGCTCGAAGGAGAAAATCCGCATCCCGCCCGCCTACGCCGCGGAAATGGTCGCCTACGACACCTCCCTGGGCGAATTCCGCATACATTACGCCGGGTTTTTCGATCCCGGCTTTGGATACGGCAGCGACGATATCCCTGGGACGCGGGTAACCCTCGAGGTGCGATCCCACGAGGTGCCGTTCCTGCTGGAGGACGGACAGAAGGTGGGCCGCTTGATTTATCAGCGCCTGACCCAGAGGCCGAGCAAAATTTACGGGCCCGCGATCGGCTCCTCCTACCAACGTCAGGAACTGGCCTTGAGCAAACAGTTCAAGGCCGTTGGTGCGCCTTGAGCCGGCCGCCTACCCGAGGAAACCGGACCGCCGGATCGTCTCATCCGTCCTGGGAGATCGGCGGGGCGCGGCGGCCCGCCAACTCCGCCATCCTGTTGTTCGCAGGCGCAAAATCTGCTAAATTTAGGGGCACAGATTTCGTGCAACCGGTGGACCTCGCCGGGGCCACGCCTTCCCTTGAAATCCGGAGCAAGATGGGTTGACCACGCCGCCCGCACCGCCTGAATACGACATCACGATCGTGAGCCTCGAGGAGGAGATGAAGCACTCCTACCTCGACTACGCCATGAGCGTGATCGTGGCCCGCGCGCTGCCCGACGTGCGCGACGGGCTGAAGCCGGTCCACCGCCGCATCCTTTACGCCATGAAGGAGGGCGGCTACGACCGGGCCAAGCCGTTCCGCAAGTCGGCGCGCATCGTCGGCGACGTCATGGGCAAGTACCACCCCCACGGCGACGCCGCCATCTACGACGCCATGGTGCGCATGGCCCAGGATTTCTCCATGCGGCTCATGCTCATCGAAGGGCAGGGCAATTTCGGCTCCATGGACGGCGACCCGCCGGCCGCCATGCGTTACACCGAGGCGCGGCTCGCCCGCTCGGCCGAGGCGATTCTCGAGGATTTCGACAAGGGCACGGTCGACTTCAAGCCCAGTTACGACGGCAACGCCCAAGAGCCCGCCGTGCTGCCGGCCCGGTTTCCCAACCTGCTGGTCAACGGCGCCGGCGGTATCGCCGTCGGCATGGCGACCAACATCCCGACCCACAACCTGGGCGAGGTGATCGACGCCTGCTGTGCCTACGTGGACAATCCTGAGATCACCATCGACGAGCTGATGGAGCACCTGCCGGGGCCGGACTTCCCGACCGCCGGCATCATACTCGGCAGAACGGGCATCCACGAAGCGTATCACACCGGTCGTGGCTCCATCGTCATGCGCGGACGCGCCGAAATCGAGGAGATCCGCAAGGATCGCCAGGCCATCGTCATCACCGAGATCCCGTATCAGGTCAACAAGTCGCGGATGGTCGAGCGCATCGCCGAGCTGGTTAGGGATAAGACCATCGAGGGCATCGTCGATCTGCGCGACGAGTCCGATCGCCACGGCGTCCGCGTGGTGGTCGAGGTCAGGCGCGATATCATCCCCGAGGTGGTGTTGAACCAGCTCTACCGTTACACGCCACTGCAGACCAGCTTCGGCGTCAACATGCTGGCCTTGAACCGCGGCCAGCCGGAGATGATGAATCTCAAGGACATCATCGCCCTCTTTATCGACTTCCGCGAGCAGGTCATCACCCGGCGCACGATATTCGAACTCAACAAAGCGCGGGCGCGCTCCCACATCCTGCTCGGCCTCGCCATCGCCGTGATCAACCTGGATCCGGTGATCGCGCTGATCCGCAAGGCTTCCGATCCGGCGGCCGCGCGGGCCGCGCTCAGGAAGCCGCCGTGGCCGGCCGGCGAGATGGAGGCGCTGATCCGCATGATCGACGAGCCGGAACAGAGCCTTAAGGACGGCGCCTACCGCCTGTCGGAAGAGCAGGCGAAGGCGATATTGGAGCTCAGGCTCCATCGCTTGACCGGGCTCGAGCGCGACAAGATCGTCGAGGACTTGAAGGCGCTCGTCGATCAGATCTCCGGATATCTCGAGATCCTCGGCTCCCGGGAGCGCCTTTTGGAGATCCTGCGCCGCGAGCTTCAGGAGATGAAGGAGGAATTCGCGACCCCGCGCCGCACCCAGATCGAGGAGATCGAGTTCGAGCACGACATCGAGGACCTGATCCAGCGCGAGGAGATGGTCGTCACCGTCACGCACACCGGCTACATCAAACGGGTGCCGCTGTCGACCTACCGGGCGCAGCGCCGCGGCGGCAAGGGCCGGGCCGGCATGGCCACCCGCGAGGAGGACTTCGTCAGCCAGGTCTTCGTCGTCAACACCCACACCCCGGTCCTGTTCTTCTCCTCGCGCGGCATCGTCTACAAGATGAAGGTCTACAGGCTGCCCTTGGGCGCCCCGCAGGCGCGCGGCAAGGCGCTGGTCAATCTGTTGCCGCTGGAGGAGGAAGAGACGATCACCACCCTGATGCCCATGCCCGAGGACGAGCAAAGCTGGGGCGAACTCCACGTCATGTTCGCCACCTCGGCCGGCCATGTCCGGCGCAACAAGCTGTCGGATTTCGTAAACGTCATGGCCAAAGGCAAGATCGCCATGAAGCTCAAGAACGGCGACCAGCTCGTCGGCGTTCAGACCTGCACCGAGGACGACGACGTGTTGTTCGCCACCGGCGGCGGCAAGTGCATCCGCTTTCCGGCCACCGACGTCCGGGTGTTCAGCGGCCGCTCCTCGATCGGCGTCAGGGGCATCAGACTAGCCTCGGGCGATAAGGTCATTTCGATGTCGATTCTCACCCACATCGCAGCCGACCCGAAGGATCGGGAGGAATACCTGCAAGCAGTCAACGCCAAGCACCGGCTTGCCAGCACCGAGTACACCGGCAAATCGGAGGAGAAAGCCCGCGATGAGCAGCGCGCCGCGCGGCTTGACGAGCAAAATTTCGTCGAGATGGCCGAGCACGAGGAGTTCATCCTGACGGTTGCCGAGAATGGTTTCGGCAAGCGTACCTCGGGTTACGACTACCGGATCGCCCGGCGCGGCGGCAAAGGCATCGGCAGCATGGAGCTGGAGCGCGACGGGAACGCCGTGGTCGCGGCGTTTACTGTCACCGACGACGATCAGATCATATTGATGACCGACGGCGGGCAGATCATTCGATGCCCGGTGAATGACATTCGCGTCGCGCGGCGCGCCACCAGGGGAGTCACCGTGTTCAAGCTCGCGGAAGGCGAGAAGGTGGTGTCGGTGTCGCGCCTCGGTGACGTCGGCGTCGAAGGCGACGGAGAAGAAGCAGGCGACGGAGAAGAAGCAGGCGAGGGCGAAGAGGCGGCGGACGGAGCGGCGGAATCGGAGGCGACGACCGTGGAGGACGACGGCAAGGGGGATGGTGGAGCGACGGCATCGGAGGCGACGGCCGTGGAGGACGACGGCAAGGGGGATGGTGGAGCGGCGGAATCGGAGGCGACGGCCGTGGAGGACGACGGCAAGGGGGACGGAGAACAATGAGCGAGTCGCACACCGGCGTCTATCCGGGGACCTTCGATCCGACCACGAACGGCCATCTCGACATCATCTGGCGGGCGCTGCGGACCGTCGACCGTCTGATCGTGGCGGTCGCCGTCCATGCCGAAAAGGAGACGCTGTTCGACGTCGATGAGCGGGTCGAAATGATGCGCGAGGAGATTGCCACCCTGGACCGGAGCGAGGCCGGGCGGATCGAGGTCCATTCCTTCGACACCCTGCTCATGGACTTCGTCCAATCCGTCGGGGCCTCGATCATCATCCGGGGCTTGCGGGCGGTCTCGGACTTTGAATACGAGTTCCAGATGACCGGCATGAACCGTCGCCTCAACCCGGATGTCGAGGCGGTGTTTCTCATGGCCTCGGAGGCGCACCAGTTCATCGCCTCGCGTCTGATCAAAGAGATCGCGCGCCTGGGCGGCGATATCTCCCCGTTCGTCTCGCCCCGTGTCGCCCGGCGCCTCGCAGAGCGCATCGCGGAACGGCGCCGGTCGCGGAAATAGCCAGAACGGACTCTTAGAGCCAGCGCCTGACGGACGCCTTGTAGGCCAGGTACGCCGCGCCGAACTTCCCCTCCAGGTACCGTTCCTCGCGGGCGATCACGCCATAGCGGATGACGGCGAGGGCAGGCACGAGCAGTCCCAGAATCCACGGATTGTCCGCGACGATCCCGATTCCCGCGTGGATCAGGCTCAACGACAGATAAATCGGGTTGCGGGAGAGCCGGAAGGGGCCCGTGGTGACGAGCGCGGTGGTCGGCTTGTGCGTTACGACGTTGGTGCCGGCCTTGCGGAGGCGCCGCATGACGAGGGCTATGATGACGACGCCCGGGAAGATGAGCGCAAGTCCGGCGGCGAATTGCCCGGTGCCCGGAAGGATCGCGGCCGGCCAGACATAATCGAGCCCCAAACCAAGCCCGAGAAATCCCAGATAGATGACCGGCGGCGGGGCGATGACCCCGGGGCAATCCCTGTTGTCTGCGGTCACGATCGGCGTCTTCCTCGGGTGTCTGCGGTCACGATCGGCGTCCTCCTCGGGGTTTCAGGCTAGTCGTTCCGATCCGGCGATCCAAGCCGCTGCGCCCGACCCCCAGGGGCGAGGGCCTTGTATCAGGAGCTTTCAAGCCGCCTGGCCGAGTGGTGCGGGCGCCTGGCAAATGGTGCGAGCTCCTGGCGAGGCCCCGCCTATCGCCGGGCAAACCGCGCCCGAAAGAGAGGGCTGGAACTGGGGTGGCGTCACCGGCGCCGTGGCGCCGGCTAAGCGGCGGCGCCGACTATTGACCGGCTCCGGCCCCAGACCTATGTTCCGGCCTATGTTCCGCGGCGTCAGGGGCGCGTAGCTCAGTCGGCAGAGCAACGGACTTTTAATCCGCAGGTCCCCGGTTCGAATCCGGGCGCGCCCACCAATCAAAATCAATGATTCATCCGGAGCCTCGCGGACGATAAGCCCCGCCAGGTCCTGGTTTGCAATTCCGGCCGCACCCATAGTCCGCACCGCCAACACTTGGGTCACGGAATTCCTCGACCTGGCCGAGCCGGCCGGCCTGCCATAATAGTACGGCGGGCAGGCTGGCGGGCGCCTGTCCGAAGCGGGAAATTCCCCTCATCCTGGACGACCTGGACCGGCTGCTCGCCCGCCGCCGCACATCCGGCGCGGAGCCGGTGACGAGCCCGTGAAGCGATTGGTCCTATCCGGCGTGAATTTCGGGAGCGCCGTTTCGTCGCCCGCCCGAGGGACCCGGCTCCTCCCGCGCGGGCCGGCGGAGGGTCCGATGCTAGGCTCATCGACACCCGCGGCACACCAGCTTTGCGGCAGGCATGACGGCAGCTTGCCGCCCGCCGGCAGGACGCCCCTCTCAGCCGGCGCAACAGGGCAGTTTGCTCACGTCCTTCTCGAAACTCAGGGCCGCGAGCTTGAGGCCTTCCACAGTCGTCAGATAGGGAAAGATGGTCTCCGCCAGATCGGTCACGGTGAGGCCGTGTTTGATGGCGAGCACGGCCGTCTGGATACTGTCGCACCCTTCCGGCGCCAGAATGTGCGCGCCGAGCAAGCGCCCCGTCTTCCCCTCGGCCACCAATTTGATGAGGCCGCGCGTGTCGCGCGCGGCGAGCGCCCGGGGCACCAGCGCCAGCGGGAGGATGGCCGTCGCCACCTTCAGGTCCCGGTCGCGGGCTTGGGCTTCGGTCAAGCCAACGCTGGCCACTTGGGGATCGGTGAAGGCGATGGACGGCATGGCCGTGGCGTCGTAGTGGCGTCCGTCGCCGTTCAGCGCGTTCTCGGCCGCGATCTTGCCCCCGTAGGCCGCCATGTAGACGAACTGGTCCCGGCCGGTCACGTCGCCGGCGGCGTAGATATTCGAGCCCGTCGTGCGCAACCGGTCGTCCACCTTGATGCCGCCGTTCGGGGTCAGCTCCACACCGGCCTCCTTCAGGCCCAGCCCCTGCGTGTTGGGCCGGCGACCGGCGCTGACCAGAATCTTCTCGGCCTCGATCGTCTCGGCGGCTTCGTCGCCTCCGATTGAAATAGCCACGCCTTCCGCCGTCCGCCGGATTTCTCTGTAGGAGATTCCACTGCGAATGGTGATCCCCTCGTCTCGGAAATAGCCGGCCAAGGCCTCGCCGATCTCCGGCTCGGCTTCCGGGAGCAGCCGGCGCCGGCAGAGGACGGTGACCTTCACGCCCGCCCGGGCAAGCATCTGGGCGAGCTCGCAGCCGATATATCCGGCCCCGATCACAAGCAGCGAGGCGGGCAGGCGCTCGAGCTCCAGGGCGCTCGTGCTGGTCAGGTAAGGAACGTCCTCAATCCCGGGGATCGGCGGCACCGCGGCGGAGGCGCCCGTTGTAATGACGATCTTATCGGAGCGCAGCAGGCTGCCGTTCACCGCCACGCCGTCGCCGGTAAGGCGCGCCGGACCCTCCATATAGGTGATGGCGCTGTAGGACGGCAGCGGATCGCTGTACTTGGTCCGCCGCAGGCTTGCCACCAGTTCATCCTTCTGCGCGACGAGCGCGCGCCAGTCACCCAGCTCCGCATGGCCGCGGATGCCGGCAAAGCGCGCGGCGGTTCGTGCCTGATGGAGGGTCTCGACCCCGCGGATCAGCGCCTTGGAAGGGACGCAGCCGACGTTGACGCAGGTTCCGCCGATGGTCCCGTGCCCGATGAGCGCGACTCGCGCCCCAAGCTCGGAAGCTTGGATGGCGGCGGCAAATCCCGCCGAGCCGGCGCCGATGACGATCAGGTCCGGCGCCCCATTGGCCTGGCTGGCGCTGCTGTCGCAGCAAGCCCGCGTGGCGCTGGTCATTGCACGGTCCCGGTGCCGCCGGATCAAGCGGGCCGGTCGGCCCCTTGTCTCGAGGCCCTGCGGGCCAGAGCGTAGCGCACCACCGCATAGATGGTGATCGCGATAAAGATCGCGAGAAGTGGAAAGAGAATGTAATCGAGCCAGCCGCCAACCCACGCCGACAGCCCAACCACACCGAACAGAACCGCCAGCACCGGGGTGAAACAGCAGACCCCGGTGATGACCGTGCCCCAGCCACCTGTGCGAAGAAGATTTTCGTTGGTGATCATGAGAGTCTCATCCTTGTCGAATGGTTGACTCCGCCGGAGTCAACAGGTCCATGAAAATGGCTTTGCCGACCTGCATTCCTTCTATCGAGGGACGACGGAGACCCCTTGACGCCGGGAACCGACCTTGCAAATCGCCGATGGATGGTCCAATCATAGGACCTGTAGTAACTATAGGTTCAAGTCTTTTTTTGGAGGGTCGCCATGCTCGAGATTGACATACCGCTCCTCAAGATCGGCGCGCTGGCGGAGCGGATCGGCTGCAAGGTCGAAACCATAAGGTATTACGAGGCCATCGGGATTCTGCCGAAGCCCGGGCGCAGCGAAGGCGGCCAGCGGATCTACAATCGCGACCACTTGAAGCGTCTCAACTTCGTCCGCCGCGCCCGGAACCTCGGCTTCACCCTGGACGAGGTCCGCGCGCTGCTGCGCCTGGTCGACGAAAAGGGGCATAGCTGCGCCGAGGTGCGGGCGCTGGGGCGCGCCCATCTCGACGGCGTCCGCGCCAGGATCGCGGACCTTGAGGCGCTCGAAGCGGTGTTGGAGAAGCTGGTCCAGGACTGCGCCGGCGGCACGGTCCCGGAGTGCCCGATCATCGAGGCGCTGTTCCGGGAGGCGGACTAGGGTCCGCGCCAAACCGCCGGTTAGCTGGCAGCAGAGGCCCGCTTTGTGATAGAGTTTCGGTGCCCGACAGGCTCGTGTGGGAAATGCCGGATTAAGGATGTCGGGTAAGATCAATAAGAATACCGGGTAAGATCAAAAGGGAGGATGACGAAAATGACGAGCGCGACTTCAATTCACCCTGCCGTGGATCAGGGTGTGAAACCTGGGGCGCAGGATTTTGCGGGCGGGACGCTCGTGTGCAAATGCGATCAAAACCCCGTTGAGGTAACGGTTAAAGGGCAATGTGCACATAATCACGTATGCGGCTGCACGCAGTGCTGGAAGCCTGAGGGCGCAGTGTTCTCGCAGATCGCGGTCGTGTCGCGTGACAACCTCAGCGTAACCGCGAACGAACATAAGCTTGAGATCGTGGACCCCTCCGCAGGTATTCAGCGATACGCCTGCACGGGGTGCGGCGTTCATATGTATGGCCGTATCGAAAACAAAAATCACCCATTCTTCGGGCTTGATTTCATCCATACTGAACTATCCAAGGAAGACGGCTGGGCAGAACCTAAATTCGCGGCATTCGTTTCCTCAGTCATTGAATCGGGAACCAAACCCGATCAGATGGATAGTATCAGAGCAAGGCTGAGAGAACTGGGTCTAGAGCCTTATGATTGCCTTTCGCCGGCCTTGATGGATGCAATTGCAACCCATACCGCCAAGGCAGCGGGCGTCTTGAGTGACTAATCATTCGATCGCGGTGAAATAACACCCGGCCGTCAATGGCCGTCTGTTCAAAGAGGGTATGCGCCTGAAAGCGCCGCTGTTTTGAGCTTGGGCAATATGGCGCGCCACGTCCACGAGCGGATCATGGACCATGGGTGAACGGTCGCCGGCAAAGCATTCCGAGTCGCTGAAACGTCTGCTCGACCGGGACGAGCCGGATTTCAAACACTAACGAGGGCGCCAAGGCAACAAGCACAATCCAAGGGAGGGATGGCATGGACGTAAAAGCCGCGGTGGCCTTCGAGGCGGCGAAACCATTGCAGATCGAGACGGTTCAACTGGAAGGCCCCAAGGAAGGCGAGGTCCTGGTCGAGATCAAGGCCACCGGCATCTGCCATACCGACGCGTTCACGCTCTCGGGTACCGATCCCGAGGGGCGGTTCCCGTCGATCCTCGGCCATGAGGGGGCCGGGGTGGTGGTCGATATCGGCCCCGGGGTGACCAGCGTCAGCGAGGGCGACCGGGTCATCCCCCTCTATGTCCCCGAATGCCGCCGGTGCGCCTACTGCCTGAGCGGCAAGACCAATCTATGCCAGGCGATCCGCGAAACCCAGGGCCAGGGCGTGATGCCCGACGGCACCAGCCGCTTCTCGCTCGGCCAGGAGACGCTCTACCATTACATGGGCACCTCGACCTTCGCCAATTACACGGTCCTGCCCGAGATCGCGGTGGCCAAGATCCGCGAGGACGCGCCGTTCGACAAGGTGTGCTACATCGGCTGCGGCGTGACCACCGGCATCGGCGCGGTGATCAACACGGCCAAGGTCGAGTCCGGCGCCAATGCCGTCGTGTTCGGGCTGGGCGGCATCGGCCTCAACGTCATCCAGGGCTTGCGCATGGCCGGCGCCGACAGGATCGTGGGCGTCGACATCAACCCCAGCAAGGCGCCGTTGGCCGAGAAGTTCGGCATGACCCACTTCGTCAATCCAGGCGAGGTCGAAGGCGACTTGGTCGCCTATTTGGTCGAGCTCACCAAGGGCGGCGCCGACTACAGCTTCGAGTGCATCGGCAACGTCCAGACCATGCGCCAGGCGCTGGAATGCTGTCACAAGGGCTGGGGGGTGAGCGTCATCATCGGCGTCGCCGGCGCCGGCGAGGAGATATCGACCCGCCCGTTCCAGCTCGTCACCGGCCGGGTGTGGCGGGGCACGGCCTTCGGCGGGGCCAAGAGCCGCACCGAGGTGCCCAAGATCGTCGACTGGTATATGGAAGGCAAGATCAACATCGACGACCTGATCACCCACACCATGCCCTTGGAAGACATCAACAAGGCCTTCGAGCTCATGCATGCGGGCGAGTCGATCCGCAGCGTGGTCATCTACTAGAGCCTGATTCGAAAGATCCGACGCGGATGCCGGCGGGATCGCGGCGGCAACCCCGGCCGGCGTCAAAGCCGGCACAGGGGAGGGGTCCCGAGGCGCTCGCGCGCCGTGCCCAGAGTCTTCTCGATGGCGAGGCCCAGGGCGAGAAGCCGCTCGTCCGCGCCATGGCGGGCCATGAGCTGGAGTCCGACCGGCATGCCCGCTTGGTCGCGTGCGACCGGTAGCGTGAGCGCGCACATCCCGAACATGTTGGCGATGGAGGTATTGCGCAGCGCGCGCATGTTCATGGAATGATAGCCATCCATCCCGGTCACCTCGGCGACCGCCGGCGGCGTCACCGGAACCGTGGGCGAGGCGAGCAAGTCCACGGCCGCCAGACGCCGGCCCGCCGAGGCGGCCAGCTCGGCGCTTCGGCGGTTCGAAAAGCCCCCGGCCGGCATGCCGCCACTGGCGGAGATTCGCCCCGTAACCACGGGATCCAGGGTCCCCAGCCATTCCGGAAGCCGGCTGGACAGGAAGGCGGAGCGTTCGGCGGCGATGCCGCCGCGGCCGACCTTGGAATAGATCTCGGACGCCTCTGCGGCTTCCGGCAGCGCGATCCTCACGAGCTTGGCGCCCCTGGCGGCCACCTCGTCGAGCGCGGCCTTCACGCCTTCGGCCACGCCCGGCGAGCAGTCATCCCAGAACAGATCGTCGCAGATTCCGAGCCTCAACCCCGCCACCTCCACGCCCGCCAACAGTTGCCGGAAGCGCTCGATATCGTCGCACTCGGGATCGATGCCCGGAAAGGCGAAGGCGATGTCGGCCACCGACCGCGCGAGCAGGCCGGCGGTGTCGTAGGTCGGGCTCAAGGGCACGATCCCCGCCGTCGACCACCGGCCGACGGTGGTCTTGAGCCCGACATTGCCCGTCATGCTGGCCGGAATCCTGATCGACCCCCCGGTGTCGGACCCGAGCGCGAGGAATGCCGAGCCTTCGCACAGGCTCACGCCGGCGCCGCTCGACGACCCGCCGGGCACGCGGTGGACCTTCGCGTCCCACGGATTGCGCGGCGTACCCCAGTGCGTGTTGGTACCCAAGCCGCCAAAAGCGAACTCGACCGTGTGGGTCTTGCCGGTGATCACCGCCGCCTGCCGGCGCAGGGCCTGGATCACGGGCCCCTCGGCTTCCCACTCTTCCGGCAACCGCCTGGGCGAGCCGGCGTAGGTCGGCAAATCCTTGACCCCGTAGATGTCCTTGACCGAGATGGGAATGCCTTGCAACGGCCCCGAATCGAGGCCGGCGGCGAAAGCGGCGTCGGCCGTCCGGGCCTGGGCCAAAGCGCCATCGGGGTCCCAGGTCTTGTAGGCGCCGAGGACCGGGTCGAGGTGGTCGTGTCGGGCGATCGCCTCCTCGGCGAGCGCCTCGGCGCTGGTGCGCCCGGCCCTGAGGGCCTCGGCCACCTCTTCAAGCGGTTGGTGCATGAACTCAGTCATGGTGAGTGACCGTGGCGTGGAGTCGATCCCGCGGGGATCCGCCTTCCCGGCCCGATTACGCGGCGCGGCGGCCGCTGAGCGCCGCCTCTTCAACGCGCACGCGGTGACGCAGCAGAAGGAGGTTCATGAGGGAGAAGACGAGGGCGATCTCCCACGCGCCGAAGGCGAGCGGCAGGATGGCGATCTCGGCGATCACCACCAGGTAGTTGGGATGGTGGAGGAAACGGTAGGGGCCGCGCTTGACCAGCGGCGCGCCGGGCAACGTGATGATCCGGGTCGTCCAGTATTTGCCCAGGCTCGCGATGGTCCAGACCCGCGCGGCCAACAGCGCGGCGAAGAGGCCGATGAGCGGCCAGTGGAGCGGCGCGTCCTCCGGCACCGCCAGCAGGAGGGCGAGGAGCCAGGCGCCGTGGAGCAGGATGAACAGCGGGTAATGGTCCGCCCCGACCTCCACCGCACCCTCGGCCAGCAGGCGCCGGGTGTTGCGCCGGGCGTGGACGAGCTCGCCCAGGCGCTGCAAGACGACCAGCGCGACGATCCAGTCGTGGATGCTCACCCCACCTCCATGGTGAGAAACGCGGCCGTGAAGCCCGGCCCCAGCGCCGACAGGAGATAGCGGCCGGTATCGCCCGCTTTAAGCGCCCGGTCCAGAACGAACATGACGGAGGCCGCCGACATGTTGCCGTACTCTCTGAGAACGGCGCGGGCGTGGTCCAAGACGCCGTTGTCGAGGCCGAGCGCCGCCTCAAACGCGGCCAGCACCTTGGCGCCCCCGGGATGGCAGAGGAAGCTGTCGATGTCGTCCAAGCCCAGGTCCTGCCGCCCGAGAAAGTCTTCGAGCGCGGGGCGCAGCTGGTCGCGCACCAGGGCCGGGATATCGCGCGAGAACAGGACGCCGAGGCCGTCCTCCTCGACCCTCCAGCCCATCACGTCGAGGGAGTTCGGCCAGGTGTGCTCGCCCCAAGCGGTTAACGTGGATCCGTTGCCGGTGCAGCCGATGAGGGCCGCGGCGGCGCCGTCGCCGAACAGGGCCGAGGCGATGACGTTGCTTTTCGATTGGTCGGTCCGACGGAAGGTCAGGCCGCACAACTCCACCACCAGGAACAGGATCTTCTGTTCCGGCGCCGCCTGGGCGAGGGCGGCGGCGCGGGCCAGTCCCAGCACGCCGCCGGCACAGCCCAGGCCGAAAATCGGCAGGCGCTGGACGTCGCGCCGCATGCCGAGGCGTTCCATGAGCAGCGCATCGAGGCTCGGGGTGGCGATGCCCGAGGTCGAGACCGCGACGATGCCGTCCACCTCCTCGACGCCGCACCCCGCCGCCGCCAGGCAGTCGAGGGTGGCACGCTCCAGAAGCGCGACGGCGTTATCGATATAGAGCCGGTTGCGTTCGACCCAGCCATGCTTTTTCTGGTACCAGTCCACCGGCACGCAGGAATAACGCGTCTCGATGCCGGCATTTTCGTAGACGGGCAGCAGGCGCTCGATCTCGTCGCCGAGTTCGGGAAACAGCCGCCGGGCGTGGGCCGCCACCTCCGATTGCCGCAATATGAAAGGCGGGACGGCGGTGGCGAGGGCAAGCAGTCCAGGTGCGGGCAGCATCGCTCACGGACCTCCTTTGCTCTTAGCCCTACAGTCGATAATGGCCGAATGCCAGCGAGACATATGGACATATCGATAAAGCCCGCCGCCAACGGAAGCGACGTTATCGGTCAGGTCCGAGCCGGCCGGAAGCGCAATTCGGTTGCGCTTCGGCGTGGACTTTACCATTCTGGGGACGAAACCGTTGCGGTGAATCGATTCATTCGACGGGAAGCAGAATGAAACGCGAGAGTTCCGAAGCTCAGAGTCCATCCTCGCGCAAGCCGAAGGTTGTCAACAACCCGGCGGCGCAGGCACAGCCCGTGAAGATCAAGCTGGGCGGCAAGCTGCGCGCCTATTTCCTTGCCGGCGTCCTGGTCACCGCACCGATCGCGATTACCTTCTACATCGCTTGGCTGGTCATCGATTTCGTAGACAGTCGGGTGACGCCGCTCATCCCGGCCAAATACAATCCGGAAACCTACCTGCCGTTCGGCATTCCCGGCCTCGGGCTGATCATCGTGATCATCGTCCTCACGCTGGTCGGCTGGCTCACCGCCGGTTACCTCGGCCGCCTGTTCCTGCGCATGGGCGAAAGGGTGTTGGCCCGGATGCCGTTCGTCCGCAGCGTTTACAGCGCCACCAAACAAATCGTCGAAACCGTGCTGACCCGGCAGTCGAGCGCCTTCCGCCAGGTTGTCTTGTTCGAGTACCCGCGCCGCGGCAGCTGGGCGCTCGGCTTCATCACCGGCCAGACCCAGGGCGAGGTCCAGAGCCTGACCCAGGACGAGGTCGTCAACGTGTTCCTGCCGACCACGCCCAACCCGACCTCCGGCTACCTCCTGTTCGTGCCGCTGAAAGATCTGGTGGTGCTGGACATGACGGTGGAGGAGGGCATCAAGATGGTCGTCTCGGGTGGGATCATCACGCCGCCCGACCGGCGGCCGGCGCGCATCCGCGCGCTGCCGAAGATCGCCGCGGCCGAGCGAGACACGCCCACGATCCCGATCAAGGCGGGCAAAAAGGGCGGCTCAGCCTGAGCGCACGTATTTCACCACGGCATCCCGTTCGAACAGGTACAACAGCGTCCTCAAGGCCGCGCCGCGGGGCGTCTCGAGGCCAGGGTCGCGCTCCAGGATGAGCCGGGCGTCGTCGCGGGCCACGGCCAGAAGCTCGGCATGCTCGGCCAGGTCGGCCAAGCGGAAGTCGGGCAGGCCGCTTTGCCGCGTGCCCAGAAGCTCGCCGGCGCCGCGCAGGCGCAAATCCTCCTCGGCGATGCGGAATCCGTCGTCGGTCTCGCGCAGGATTTTGAGCCGCGCCCGCGCCGTCGGGGTGAGCGGCCCGGCATATAGAAACAGGCAGGTGGACGGCTTGTCGCCGCGCCCGATACGCCCGCGCAGCTGATGCAGCTGGGCCAGGCCGAAGCGCTCGGCGTGCTCGATCACCATGATGTTCGCCGCAGGCACGTCGACGCCGACCTCGATCACCGTGGTGGCGACCAGGACGCCCAGGTCGCCTTTGGCGAAGGCGGCCATGACCGCGTCCTTCTCGGGGCCCTTCATGCGTCCGTGAACGAGGCCCACACGGCCGCCGAACCGGCCGGTGAGGTAGGCGTGACGCTCGCTGGCGGCGGCCAGATCCACCGCCTCGGACTCCTCGACCAGGGGACACACCCAATACGCTCTCGCCCCCTGGCCGACCCTCCGCTTGACGGCGGCGACCACCTCCCCGAGGCGGGACAGCGGCATCGTCCTGGTATCGACCGGCGGCCGGCCGGCCGGCTTCTCGGTGAGGGGCGAGACATCCATGTCGCCGTAGGCCGCGAGCAACAGCGTGCGCGGAATCGGCGTCGCCGTCATCACCAGCATGTCGACGCCGCGCCCCTTGGCCGCGAGCATCAGGCGCTGGTGCACGCCGAACCGGTGCTGCTCGTCGACGACGGCGAGACCCAGATCCCGGAAGGCGACCTGTTCCTGGAACAGGGCGTGGGTGCCGACCGCGAGTTTGATATCTCCGGCGGCGAGACCGTCGAGGACGGCCCGGCGCTCCTTGCCCTTGCCGCGTCCGGTCAAGAGCGCGATCTCGACGCCGGCGGCCCGGGCCAGCGGCTCCATGGTGGCCATGTGCTGGCGCGCGAGGATCTCGGTCGGCGCCATCAGCGCGGCCTGATGCCCGGCCTCGACCGCATTCAGCATGGCCATGAGCGCGACCACCGTCTTGCCGCTGCCGACATCGCCCTGGAGGAGGCGCAGCATGCGCGCGTCCGAGGCCATGTCGGCGGCGATCTGGGCAAGCGCCTGTTCCTGCGAGCCGGTGAGTCGGAAGGGCAGTGCTTTCAACACGCGCTCACGCAACCGGCCGTCGCCGGCAACGGCCCGACCCGGCAGGCGGCGCAGCTGGACCCGCGCCAGGGCGAGCGCCAGCTGGCTGGCCAGGAGTTCGTCATAGGCCAGCCGCGCCCGCGCCGCCGGCGTCAGCCCGGCCCGGGTCTCCGGCGCGTGCGCTTCGCACAGGGCCGCGCGCCAGGATTTCCAGCCCTGGCGTGCGAGGTAGGCCGGGTCGATCCATTCGGCCAGCTCGGGCGCCCGTTTCAGCGCCGCGCGCACCGCCTTGCCCAAGGTGTTGAGGGTCAGCCCGGCGGTCAGCCTGTAGACCGGTTCGACCCGCTGCAGATGGTCGAGCTCGTCGAGGGTGGCGATATAGTCGGGGTGGGTTATCTGAATCTGCTTGTTGTAGTGCTCGACCTTGCCGCTTACGACCCGAAGCTCGCCTTCCGGCAGGACCCGACGCAGGTAGTCGGGCCGGGCGTGAAAGAACACCAGATCGAGACGGCCGGTCTGGTCGGAGCAGCGCACCTTATAGGGCAGGCGCGGATGCCGCGGCGGCAGGTGGGCATCGACCCGAAGCTTGATCGTCGCGATGGCGCCGGGCGGGGCCTCCGCCACCTTGGGGGCGAAGCGGCGGTCGATCACGTCCGTCGGCAGGTGCCACAGGAGGTCGACCACATGGGGGCCGGCAACCTTCTCGATGAGCTTGGCGATGCGCGGGCCGACCCCGTCAAACGAGGTCACGGGCGCAAACAAAGCAAACAGAATCTCCGGACGCATGACTCGCGGCTTGTGAGAGCTGACAGGGCAAGCTCAAGGTTCTATATCCTACATACTAGGGTGTCGCAGGTGCACGCAATGACTGAGGAGACGAACGCCCGCCTGAAGCGCCTCCTGTTCCGCAGTTGGCACCGGGGCACGCGGGAAATGGATCTGCTGCTCGGCAATTTTGCCCGGCGCCATCTCGAGTCCTTCACCGAGGACCAGCTCGACCGGTTCGAAGCCCTGATCGAGCTCGGCGATCCTGAGCTTTTTGCCTGGATCAGTGGTCTTGAGAGCGTGCCGCCGGGCCTCGACAACGACGTCATGAGCCTTCTAAAGGACTTCAAGTTCAGGTCTATAAGTGATTGAAATTAAACTATAACGAACTTTCAGAGCCGGGCCGGGTCGTAATCTCGGGGGCGCCCGAGGGCTTCGACGCCCTGATCCTCGGCGCCTTTGCCGCCTCGGGCGCGGTCCGCGATCTCCTGCACATCGCCCGCGACGATGCGCGCATGGCGCTCATGGCCGAGGCGCTGGCCTTCTTCGCCCCCGGGGTCGAGGTGCTGACCCTGCCGGCCTGGGACTGTCTGCCCTATGACCGGATGTCGCCCAACGGCGACGTGGTGAGCCGCCGCATCGACACCTTGAGTCGGCTCGCCGCGGGCCGGACCCCATGCCGGATCGTGCTGACCACGGTGAACGCGTGCTTGCAGCGCATGCCGCCCCGGGAAATGTTCGCGGACTCGACCTGGCGCGCGCATGTCGGCGAGACGCTGTCGCGTGACGAACTCCTCGGATTTCTGACACGGAACGGCTACAGCCGGGCGGAGACCGTACGCGAGCCCGGCGAGTACGCGGTGCGCGGCGGCATCATCGACATCTTCCCCCCGGGGAGCCGGGAGCCCTTGAGGCTCGATCTGTTCGGCGAGGTGC
Organism: Pseudomonadota bacterium; assembly: GCA_022571365.1. Lineage (GTDB taxonomy): Bacteria > Pseudomonadota > Alphaproteobacteria > JACZXZ01. The sequence continues at coordinate 51,374 of JACZXZ010000002.1, forward strand.
TCGACGGGGTGCGCAGCTTCGATCCGCTGTCCCAGCGGAGCACCGGCAAGCGCCAGGCGATCACGCTCAAACCCGTGAGCGAGATCCTGCTGGACGGCGCGACCATCTCCCGCTTCCGCATGGGTTACCGGGAGCTGTTCGGAGCGGTGGCCGGGCACGACCCGCTCTACGAGGCGATCAGCGCCGGCCGCAGGCACATTGGCATGGAGCACTGGCTGCCCCTGTTCCACGAGAGGCTGGAGACGGTGTTCGACTACCTGCCCGAGGCCGCCGTCACCCTCGACCACCAGGCCGAGGAGGCGGTCGGGGCGCGGTTCGACCTGATCGCCGAACACTACCAGGCGCGCGGCAGCCTGGCCGGCCGGGGCGGAGCCGCCGCCGACGGAGCGATCTACAAGCCGCTGCCGCCGGATCGGCTCTATCTCGGCCGGAAGGAATGGAAGGCGCTCATCGGGCGGCGCGCGGCCGGCTTCTTTTCGCCGTTCGCGGCGCCGGAAGGGGAGGCGAGGACGGTCGATGCCGGCGGCAAGCGGGGCCGTGACTTCGCGGACGCCCGCGTCCGGGCCGACGTCAACCTGTTCGACGCCGTGGGCCGCACCATCGCCGAGGAACGCGCGGCCGGGCGACGCGTCATCATCACCGCCTACAGCGCCGGCGCCCGCGACCGCCTGCACGGGCTCTTGAGGGATCACGGGGTCGCCGAGCTGGTCATCGTCGATAGCTGGCCGGACGTGGTCTCCCTGCCGCCCGCCGCCGCCGCCCTTGTCGTCCTGGCGCTCGAGCACGGATTCCAGACGCCGGAAGCGACGGTCATCACCGAGCAGGACATCCTGGGCGAGCGCTTGACCCGCGCCGTCCGCCGCCGGCGCCGGGCGGAGAACTTCATCCAGGAGGCATCGAGCCTCAACCAAGGCGACCTGGTCGTCCACGTCGAGCACGGCATCGGCCGTTATGACGGGCTGGAGACCCTGGAGGTCTCGGGCGCGCCCCACGATTGCCTGCGCCTGGCCTACGATGGCGGCGACCGGCTGTACGTCCCGGTCGAGAACATCGAGATGCTGTCGCGCTACGGCTCGGAGACCAGCGGCGTCCAGCTCGACCGCTTGGGCAGCGCCCACTGGCAGGCCCGCAAGGCCCGGGTCAAGAAGCGCATCAAGGACATCGCCGAGCGCCTGATCCGGGTCGCCGCCGAGCGGCATCTGCGCACGGCTCCGGTCATGGCCCCGCCCGAGGGCCTGTACGACGAGTTCTGCGCCCGCTTTCCCTATCCCGAGACCGAGGACCAGCTCAAGAGCATCGAGGACACCCTGGAGGACTTGAGCAACGGGCGGCCGATGGACCGCCTGATCTGTGGCGACGTCGGTTTCGGCAAGACCGAGGTGGCGCTCAGGGCCGCCTTCATCGCGGTCATGTCGGGCGCCCAGGTCGCGGTGGTGGTGCCGACCACGCTCTTGAGCCGCCAGCACTACCAGACCTTCCATGAGCGCTTCGCCGCCTTGCCGGTTCGGATCGAGCAGCTCTCGCGGCTGGTGTCGGCGGGACGCGCGGCGGCGGTCAAGCGGGGACTCGCCGAGGGCACCGTGGACATCGTCATCGGCACCCACGCGCTCTTGGGCAAGACCGTCCGGTTCAAGAACCTGGGTCTGGTGGTGGTCGACGAGGAGCAACATTTCGGCGTGGCCCAAAAGGAGCGGCTCAAGGAGCTCGAGAGCGACGTCCACGTGCTCACGCTCACCGCGACTCCGATCCCGCGCACCCTGCAGATGGCCCTGACCGGCGTGCGCGAGATGAGCCTGATCGCCACCCCACCGGTCGACCGGCTGGCGGTCAGGACCTTCGTCCTGCCCTATGACCCGGTGGTCGTGCGCGAGGCGATTCTGCGCGAGCACCGGCGCGGCGGACAGGCCTTCTACGTCTGCCCCCGGATCGAAGACCTGCCCCGGCTGGGCCAGCGGCTCGAGGAGCTGGTGCCCGAGGTCAAGATCGCCACCGCCCATGGCCGCATGGCGGCGGGCAAGCTGGAGCGGATCATGGCGGGCTTCTACGACCGCGCCTACGACCTGTTGTTGTCCACCAACATCATCGAGTCCGGCCTGGACATACCGAGTGTCAACACCATGATCGTCCACCGCGCCGACATGTTCGGGCTCGCCCAGCTTTACCAGCTCCGGGGCCGGATCGGGCGCTCCAAGGTCCGGGCCTACGCCTACCTCACCCTGCCGTCCCACGACGTGCTCTCGGCCACCGCGCGCCGGCGGCTCGATGTCATGCAGACCCTCGACAGCCTCGGGGCCGGCTTCAGCCTGGCGAGCTACGACCTGGATATTCGCGGCGCCGGCAACCTCCTGGGCGATGAACAGTCGGGCCATATCCGCGAGGTCGGCATCGAGCTGTATCAGCAGTTGCTCGAGGAGGCGGTGGCGCGCGGCCGAGAGGAGGGGCGGGGAGCCGACGGCGGCGCGCCGGCGGCCGAAGAATGGAGCCCGCAGATCAACATCGGAACGCCGGTGCTCATCCCCGACGGCTACGTGGCCGATCTGGGCGTCCGCCTGGGCCTCTATCGCCGCATCGCCGAGCTGGTCGATCAAGCCGAGATCGAGGCCTTCGCCGCCGAGCTGATCGACCGTTTCGGACCGCTGCCGGGCGAGGTCGAGAACCTGCTCAAGGTCGTCGCCATCAAACGGCTCTGCCTCCAGGCCGGAATCGACAGGCTGGAGGCGGGCCCCAAGGGCGCGGTGGTGTCGTTCCGCTTGAACCGTTTCGCCAATCCCGAGGGGCTGGTGGATTTCATGTCGTCCGAGGCCCAAAGGGTCAAGATGCGCTCCGACCACAAGCTGGTCTACCGGCACGACTGGAGCGAGCCGGAGCGGCGCTTTGCCGGCATCGAACGCCTGATGCGGCGGCTTGCCGAGATCGCGGCAAAAGCCGCGCCACGCCGGCCCGTCGCCGGATCCTGATGGGGCGCTGTCGCGGCCTGGCCCCGGGGCCGCTTGCCTCCCGGCGCGATTGCCGTTGACGGTCGCCGGCGCGTGAGTCCCTATAGGAAGTCAATCGGGTCGAGGCCCGCCCGGGCGCCGCGGCGGGGTGCGCCGTTGAAGGAAAAGTCCCGTCCATAGAGCGGCCATGGACATTCGAATCGACTGGCTCCTGACCATGTGCAAGGCCTGGAAGCTGGACCCGGGCGAGGCCGTCTCCGAGGCGCATGAGCCGTCCCGACTCCGGCCGCGGAAAGGGGGGGATTTCCGGCCGTGGAGTTGAGCGCCAAAGGCTCGCAGGTCCGACTCGAGAGATTCATCGCCGAGGCGGCCGGGGCCGAGGCGGCGGCGGTCGAGTCCATCGCCCTGCTGGACGGCGGGGCGGTGCTGGAGAACTGGGCCGTCGAGGTGAGCATCCGAGGCGGCCCGCAGGCCGGCCGCCACCGTCTGGTGTTGCGGACGGATCCGCCGGCGAGCCTTCCCGAAAGCCTCTCCCGCCTCCAGGAGTTCGCCGTGTTGAAGGCGGTGTTCGAGGCCGGCGTCACGGTGCCGGAGCCCCTCTGGCCCTGCGCCGACCGGGAGGTCATCGGCCGGGACTTCTACCTCATGCGCCGGATAGACGGCACCACCGCCGGCCTTCGCCTGGTGCGCGAGGAGTCGCTTGGAGGCGACCGCGAGGCCCTGCTCGAACGGCTCGGACGGGAGCTCGCGCGCGCCCATGCCATCGTGCCGCCCCGGGCCGACCTCGACTTCCTGCCCATGCCGGAGCCCAGTCCGGCGCTGTCCTCGGTCGCCAAGTGCCGCGCCTATCTGGACTCCTACCCCCGGCCGTACCCGGTGCTCGAATGGGGGCTCCGGTGGCTCGAGCGGAACGCGCCGGAGGCCACGGAGTTGGTGCTGGCCCATCACGACTTCCGCACCGGCAATTACATGGTGGACGGGACCGGGTTCACCGGCATCCTCGACTGGGAGTTTGCCGGCTGGAGCGATCCCATGGTGGATCTGGGTTGGTTCTGCGCCGGATGCTGGCGTTTCGGCGCCTATGACAAGGAGGCCGGCGGGATCGGCTCGCGCGAGAGCTTCTATCGCGGCTACCAACGGGCCTCGGGCCGGGAGATCGACCCGGCCGCCGTCTACTACTGGGAGGTGATGGCCCACGTCCGCTGGGCGGTCATCACGCTTCAGCAGGGCATGCGGCACCTCTCCGGCGAACAGCCGTCGCTGGAGTTGGCGCTGACCGGGCGCCGCCCGGCCGAGCTCGAGCTGGACATCCTGTTGATGACCGACAAGCCGAGGGTGCCCTGATGCAGGACCGACCGAAGGGCGCGGAGCTGCTCGCCATCGCCCGGCGGACCCTGGTCGAGAAGCTCACGGACCTGCTGCCCGAGGAGCGCCGTGGTGACGCTTCGAGGATCGCCGAGGCCATGGCGATCGCCGCCCGCGAGATCGAGGCCGGCGAGCGGCCCTTGCGCGCCGAGCTCGAACGGCTCGCCGCGCTCTATGGCGAGACGCCGGCCGAGGCCGGCGACCGGGAGGCCTTGGAAGGCGAGGTGACACGGCTCAACCGGCGGCTGGCGGCCGATATCCGCGCCGGCAAGTTCGACTCGCCGGACCGCCGCCGGGCGGCCCGGGCCCATCTCCTGGACAGCGCCCGGGACAAGCTCGCCGAAAGCAAACCGGAACACCTGAAGGCGCGGGGGCTGGACTAGCCGTCGGGGCCGGCCTAGCCTCGCGGGGCTCGGCGCGCGCGAACCGATCTCGGAGAATCGAAGGGAGCGAGACCGGACAGCACCGCCGTCGGCGAAGGCGGGCCTGCCAGCCGAAGCTATCGGCGAAGGCGGGCCTGCCACCCGAAGCCGAAGACGTAGGGTGGCGGATGGGGTGGGATTCGAACCCACGAGGAGCGTTAACCCCTGCCGGTTTTCAAGACCGGTGCCTTAAACCGCTCGGCCACCCATCCCCATGAGAGGCAAGGCGCAGGCCGTCTCTTCCGCGCCAATGTCTAGCATGGGCCTCGCCAGACGGCTAGCCGGGACAACCATCCGGTTGATCCCCGGCGCCCGGCCAATCGGCTCCCGGCCCGCGCCCTCCAAACAGGCGGCACGCCGGCTGTTGTGAATTGCGCCTGGCCGAGGGCTGTGGCACAAGAGGCCGCGGACTTCTGGAGTCGGCATGAAATGCACAGCCCCGCCGCCTGGACGCGCGCCTTGCCAGCCTCCATCCTGGTTTCAGCGCTCGTCTTCTTCCTTGCCCTGGTCATGGGCTCGCGGGCGAGCGCCCATGAGACCTTCGCCGGCTGGCTCGAAGGGGTTCGGGCGGAGGCCGCTTCCCGCGGCATTTCCCAGGCGACGATCGAGGCCGCTCTCACCGATCTCGAACCCATTGCCCGGATCATCGAACTGGACCGCAACCAGCCGGAGTTCACCCTGAGCTTCAAGGAATACCTCGACCTGGTGGCGTCCGCCTCCAGGATCGAGACGGGCCGGTTGAAGCTCGCCGAACACCGCGCCGTCCTGGAGGAGGTCGACGGGAGATTCGGCGTCGCGCCCCGGGTCATCGTCGCGCTCTGGGGCATCGAGACCGATTTCGGGCGCAGGCCGGGCACCTTCCCGGTGATCGGCGCGCTCGCCACGCTCGCCTATGACGGGCGGCGCGGCGCCTACTTTCGAGGCGAGCTGTTCGACGCCCTCGTGATCCTCGAGGAAGGCCATATCGAGCCCGAGCGCATGATCGGATCCTGGGCCGGAGCGATGGGTCAGAACCAGTTCATGCCGTCGAGTTTCCGCCGATACGCGGTTGATTACGACGGCGACGGCCGGCGCGACATCTGGACCGCGCCCGGCGATATCTTCGCCTCGGCCGCCAACTACCTGGTGGGATCGGGCTGGCGTCGCGGCCAGCCCTGGGGCCACAAAGTCGTGCTGCCGAGCGACTTCGACCCGGCGCTCGCCGACCTCGAGGTGGTAAAGCGCGTGGGCGAATGGCAGGCTCTTGGCGTCCGCGGCGCCGACGGCGACGAGCTCGCGCCCGGCGACCGGCTCGCCTCGGTGGTCCTGCCGGATGGGCCTCAAGGCCCGGCTTACGTGATCTATGACAATTACCGGGCGCTCCTGAAATGGAACCGCTCGATTTTCTTCGCGACCTCGGTGGGATACCTTGCCGACCGGATCGGAGGCGGGTAGACTACTATATATAGGTCAGGATATTTGCAGCCTACTACATCATGCTGCGTTCGCGTCTCGCACTCTGGCTCAATCTGATCGCGGCGGGGCTTGTGCTCGGCGCCTGCGCCGAAATCGAGCTGGCCTTCTATGGGGCCAAGGGGATCGTGCGCGAGGGGCCGGCACCCGCCAAGGGGATCTACAAGATCGGGAACCCGTACCAGATCGACGGCGTCTGGTACTATCCGGGTGAAGACTACGGCTATGCGGAGACCGGCATCGCGTCGTGGTACGGCGTGGAGTTTCACGGAAAGACCACCGCCAACGGCGAGATCTTCAACATGAACGCGCTGACGGCGGCCCACCGCACGCTTCCCATGCCCAGCCTGGTGCGGGTGACGAATCTGGAGAACGGCCGGGCCGTGGTCGTCCGCGTGAACGATCGCGGCCCGTTCAACCATGGCCGGGTCATCGATGTCTCGCGCCGCACCGCCCAGCTTCTCGGCTTTGAGAGGAAAGGCACGGCCAAGGTGCGGGTCAAAATCCTGCCCGAGGAAAGCCGCTCCCTTGCCTTGATGGCAAAGGGGTCCATGGTCACCGCGCAAGAGCGCATGGCCGTGGCCGCCGCGCCTTTGACCACGGTTATCAGCGAGCCCTTGCCGCCACCGCCTGGTCTCGAGGCCGCGCCCGCGCTTGGGGCGGACCTCCCGCCACCGGCCCCCGCGGGTCCGCCGCCGGCCACGGAGCCGGCGGTCTGGCCCTCCGCAACCGGCGAGGTCACCTTCGAGCCGGTCCGGCCGACAAATATTTTCGTCCAGGCCGGCGCCTTCACCCAATACGACAACGCCAACCGCTTGAGAGCAAGGCTCTCCGGCCTGGGGCCGACCCGGGTCACCCAAGTGGAGATTACGGGCCAGCTGTTCTTCCGCGTCCGGCTGGGACCGATCGCGAGCGTAGGGGAGGCCGACCGGCTGCTCGCCCACATGATCGACGCGGGATACCCGGAGGCGCGGATCGTGGTCGACTAGATGGTCGAATTCAGTCGCCTTGTTAAGGTTCCCTTCCTCGCCGCGATGGGGTTTGCCCACCCAGCCGGCCTCGCGCCGACACAATTCCGGCCTATTTCGCACCTAGGATGCGACCAGGATGAGCCGGCGTGGATTGACGGCCGGATCGAAGCGAGGCAAAGCCAAGAATAGGAAAGCCATGAGTATCTGCCGATTTGCCGCAACTGTACTTCGTCCTCACCGGCCGCTTGCCGTGGCCGTACTCATCGCCCTGCTGGTGGCCGGGGGCCCGGCGGCGGCGACCGAGACCCCGGCCCGCCAGGCCATCCTGGTGGACATGACCACGGGAAGCGTGCTGCTCGAGAAGAACGCGGACGAACTCGTGCCGCCGGCGTCCATGAGCAAGATCATGACTCTCTACATGGTGTTCGAGCGTCTCAAGGACGGCAGTCTGTCGCTCGACGACACCTTCCTGGTCAGCGCGAAGGCGTGGCGCAAGGGCGGCTCCAAAATGTTCGTGGAAGTCGACAAACGGGTCCGGGTCGAGGACCTGCTGCGCGGCGTCATCGTCTCCTCGGGCAACGACGCCGCCATCGTGCTGGCCGAGGGCCTCGCCGGCACCGAGGAGCTGTTCGCCGAGGAGATGACCCGGCGGGCCCGCGAGATCGGACTCGAACACAGCGTGTTCAAGAACGCCACCGGATGGCCCGACCCCGAGCACCTGATGACGGCGCGGGACCTCGCGATCCTGGCCCAGCACACGATCGAGAATTTCCCCGGGCTTTATCCCTATTACGCCGAGACCACCTTTACCTATAACGGCATCCGGCAGGAAAACCGCAACCCGCTGCTGAACCAGCGCACCGGGGCCGACGGCCTGAAAACCGGCCACACCGAGGCCTCCGGCTACGGGCTCACGGCCTCGGTGGAGCGCGATGGACGCCGGCTCATCCTGGTCGTCAACGGGCTCGCCGGCGTGCGCGAGCGCGCCACGGAGTCGGCCCGGCTGATCGAATGGGGCTTGCGCGAGTTCGATACCTACGCCCTGTTCAAGGCCGGGGAGGTCGTGGAGGAGGCCGAAGTCTGGTTCGGTGAAGCGGCGCGTGTACCGCTCGTCGTCGCCTCGGACGTCGTCGTCACCCTGCCGCGCAAGGCCCGGGTAGAGATGACGGTGGCCGCGCATTACGAGGGACCGATCCCGGCGCCAATCGAGGCCGGCGCCCAGATCGCCAAGCTGGTGGTAAGCGCGCCCGGAATCCAACCCGTGGAGTTTCCCCTGGTCGCGGGTGCGGGGGTCGAGCGGCTGGGCCTGTTCGGCCGGCTGAGCACCACGTTCAACTACCTGCTGTGGGGTGTCCTGGATTGAGCAACGGCCCCGGTCGGAGGAAACGCAAGCAGGGGGCACAGCCGACGCGCGGACGATTCATCACCGTCGAGGGCGGCGACGGGGTCGGCAAATCGACCCAGACCCGGCTGCTGGCCGAGGCGCTTGCCGGCACCGGCATCGACCTGCTCACCACGCGCGAGCCCGGCGGCGCGCCCGGCGCCGAGGAGATACGCAAGCTGCTGGTCGACGGCGCCGTCGGCCGCTGGGATGCGCTCACCGAGGCCCTGTTGCACTTCGCGGCGCGGCGCGACCACCTGGTGCGGACGGTGTGGCCCGCCCTTGAGGCCGGTCGCTGGGTGGTCGCCGACCGCTTCGCCGATTCGACCCTGGCCTACCAGGGCTACGGCCAAGGTCTCGAAGGTGCCACGGTCGAGACCCTTTACCGGCTGACCGTCGGTGATTTCGCGCCCGATCTGACCCTGATCCTCGACCTGCCGGCGGAAGTCGGGAGATCGCGCGCCGCGGACCGGTCGGCGGGCAAGCACCGCTACGAGCGCATGGATCTGTCGTTTCACCGGCGCCTGCGCGAGGGTTTTCTCGACATCGCCCGCCGCGAGCCCTTGCGCTGCGTCGTGATCGACGCGAGCGGGACCGAGGCGGAAACCCACACCTTGATTTGCGCCGCCTTGCGCGAGCGTCTGGGCGTGGAGCTTTGACGACGGGGCCCGACACAGCGCCCGAGGTCGCGCCGTCGCCCAGGGCCAATCCGGAGCTCGTGGGCCACCCGGCCGCCGAGCGCACGCTCATCGAGGCTTGCCGCTCGGGCCGTCTCGCCCACGCCTGGCTGATCACCGGCCCCAAGGGCATCGGCAAGGCGACGCTCGCCTTCCGCTTCGCCCGTTTCGTCCTGACCGCGGGCGGCGGCGCCAGGCCGTTCGAGGGGGCGCCCGAGTCCCTTCGAGTCGACCCCGACCATCCCGTGTTCCGGCGCGTCGCCGCGGGCGGCCATGCCGACTTGTTCACCGTCGAGCGCGGCTATGACGAGAAACGCGGGCGGCTGCGCACCGAGATCGTCGTCGACGACGTCCGGGATGTCGGCGCCTTCCTGCACCTGACGCCGGCGGAGGGCGGCTGGCGGGTCGTGGTGGTCGACAGCGCCGACGAGATGAACCGCAACGCCGCGAACGCCCTCCTCAAGGTGCTCGAGGAGCCGCCGCGCCAAGTGCTGATCCTAATGGTGAGTCACAACCCCGGGCGGCTTCTGCCCACTATCCGGTCGCGCTGCCGCAAGCTCCCACTCAGGCCTTTGGACGAGGCGGCGGTGGCCGGGATCCTTGCCCGCGCCCGCCCGGACCTCACCGCCGAGGATATGCGAACGCTGGTGCGGCTCGCCGAGGGCAGCGCCGGGCGCGCCGTGGATTTGGCGGAGCAGGGCGGACTCGACCTCTACCGCGAGCTGGTCGGCCTCGTGGAAGGACTGCCGCAGCTCGATGTCGGAGCGCTTCACGCGCTCGCCGACCGGCTGGGCCGGGCCGGGGCGGAGACCGCCTACTACACCATGACCGGGCTCTTGAGCTGGTGGCTCGCTCGGCTGATCCTGAGCGGCGGCGAGCTCGGAGGCAGGCCCGGCGAGATCGTGCCGGGCGAGGGCGCCGTGATGGCGCGGCTGCTCAAATATCGCGGCCTTGATCAATGGCTGGGGGTGTGGGAAAAGATCACCGGCCTCTTCGCTCAGGCGGAGAGCGCCAATCTGGATCGCAAACAGGTTGTCCTCAACGCCTTTGTTACGCTAGGGCGCGCCGCGGGCCCTTGATTCCCCGGCCTGGCGCGTTCACCCTGCAGTCCCGAGCCGCGTCACCAGCAGGAGCTTGCCATGCCCGGGCTCCAGCCCGCTAACCGAACGGCCTACTATATCACCACGCCGATCTACTACGTGAACGACGCCCCCCACATCGGTCACGCGTACACGAGCCTTGCCTGTGACGTGCTGGCCCGGTTCATGCGGCTCGACGGCTACGAGGTCAAGTTCCTGACCGGTACCGACGAGCACGGCCAGAAGGTGGAGAAGTCGGCCACGGCGGCGGGGATGGAGCCAGGGGCCTTCACCGACAAGATGTCGGAGAACTTCCGGACGCTCTCCCACGCCATGAACTTCAGCAATGACGATTTCATCCGGACCACGGAGCCGCGCCACATCGCCGCTTGCCAGGCCCTGTGGCGGGAGTTGAAGGCGCGCGACCAAATCTATCTCGGCGTCTATGCCGGCTGGTACGCGGTGCGCGACGAGACGTACTACACCGAAAGCGAGGTCGTCGAAGGCCCGGACGGCAAGAGGGTGGCCCCGACCGGGGCCGAGGTCGAATGGGTCGAGGAGCCGAGCTATTTCTTCCGGCTTTCGGCCTGGCAGGAGCCGCTTTTACAGCTCTACGAGGACAATCCCGACTGCATCGCGCCCGACAGCCGGCGCAACGAGGTCGTCAGCTTCGTCAGGAGCGGGCTCAAGGATCTGTCCATCTCCCGCACCAGCTTCAAGTGGGGCGTGGCGGTTCCCGACGACCCCGACCATGTCATGTATGTCTGGCTCGACGCGCTCACCAATTACATCACCGCGGTCGGCTATCCGGACGCGGAAGGGAAGGGGTTCACCCGCTTCTGGCCCGCCGACCTGCACGTGGTGGGCAAGGATATCCTCCGGTTTCACGCGGTCTACTGGCCGGCCTTCCTCATGGCCGCGGGACTCGAGCCGCCCAAGCGCGTTTTTGCCCACGGCTGGTGGACCAACGAAGGCCAGAAAATCTCCAAATCCCTGGGCAACATCATCGAACCCCTGCATCTGGTGGAGGAATACGGGCTCGACGCGGTGCGCTATTTCCTCCTGCGCGAGGTCCCCTTCGGCAATGACGGCGATTTTTCCCACCGGGCCATCATCGGCCGCGTCAATGGGGATCTCGCGAACGACTTCGGCAACCTCGCCCAGCGCGTGCTGTCGATGATCCACAAGGACTGCGGGGGACAGGTGCCAGATCCGACGGACAAGGTGGATTACAAAAGGGATGCCGAGTCCCTGAGCGCATTGACCGGCGCCCATGAGCTGATCGGATCGCTGCGGCCAATCATGGCTCGTCAGGCCTTTCACGAGGCGCTTGAGTTGATCTGGGACGTCGTTCGTGAAGCGAACCGTTATGTCGACAAACAGGCGCCTTGGGCGTTGAGGAAAACGGATCCCGCGCAGATGGATGCCGTTCTCTATGTCCTGGTGGAAGTCCTGCGCCATCTGGCGATCGTGCTTTGGCCGTTTATGCCTGGTTCATGCGACCGCCTACTGGACCAGCTTGCCGTCCCGAAAAAGGCGCGCGACTTTGACTGCCTGACGACCGACCCCGATCGCTTCAGGAACGCTCACTCGCTTAAACCAGGGACCGCCCTGCCCAAGCCCGAAGGCGTCTTCCCGCGCTATGTGGAGGCGAAGGAGAAGACCGCGTGACGCTGGTGGACAGCCACTGTCATCTCGATTTTCCGGATTTCGCGGGCGAGCTCGACGCGGTCATCGCCCGGGCCGCCGCCGCCGGTGTCGGCGTCATGGTGACGATCTGCACCAAATTGAGCGCCTTCGATCGGGTGCTCGCCATCGCCGAGACCCATGACAACGTCTATTGCTCGGTCGGGGTCCACCCGCACGAGGCGGCGGGCGAGGGGGTAGAGGAACCCGATCGCCTGATCGCGCTGGCACGTCATCCCAAGGTGGTCGGCATCGGCGAGACCGGACTCGACTACCACTACGAGCACAGCCCAAGGGAGGCCCAGCAGGAAAGCTTCCGAGCCCATATCGGCGCGGCGCGGGAGACGGGCCTGCCACTCATTGTCCATACCCGCAAGGCCGATGAGGACACCGCCCGGATTCTTCGGGAGGAAACCGCGATCGGACCGTTTACAGGCCTCATACATTGCTTTAGCACATCTAGAGAACTAGCTGAAATTGCTATGAAACTTGGATTCTACATCTCCCTTTCGGGGATCGTTACCTTCGAGAAAGCCGGCGATCTTCGGGCAATTGTCCAGAATCTGCCGCTCGAGAGGCTCCTGGTCGAGACCGACGCACCCTACCTGGCGCCGGCACCGATGCGGGGTAAGCGGAATGAACCCGCCTTCGTCGTCCACACGGCCGAGGCCGTCGCGGCGCTCAAAGGAATGGCGCCGGAGGCTTTTGCGCGGGCGACCAGCGATAACTTCTTCCGCCTGTTCCAGAAGGTCCAGACGCCAACGTCCGCGCGGCTTTCCGCAACGGCACGCGGGTAACCATTGCGGGCCGCGAGGACGGCGAAGTAGCCACCGCCGCAGACCACCACAGCGCTTGGATAGGGACGGTTCGAGGGAACGGTTCGAGGGGCCGGATTCCTCGAACCCTTGGACAGAGGTCAAAACAACCCTTATTATTTACCATAATATACATTATGCGCTAAATTTATATGGCGGCATCGCCCGCCGGGCCAAGCGCCCTCTCGCCTTCCTCCCCGCTCCCTCTGTCCACCAATTTTCCCGGCCGATGGCACCGCTCACGGTGAAAGGTCTCGATTAACCGCTGAATCCCGTTGAATCCCGTTGAATCCCGCTGAATCCCGTTGAATCCCGCTGAATCCCGTTGAATCCCGCTGAATCCCGCTGAATTCTGCTGAATCTTGCAACATCTCCCGGCTAGCTCCAGAGCATGGAGCGCCTGAGAGACCCCGAGCATGGCTGATCTTTGTCGTTCCGAGCCGACAACGCATCGCTCCTCAAGGAGCGCGCTACGCCAGGGTATGTATAATAGGTTCCAATGGTCCAGGCCGCGGTGATGGCAGGCGCGGTGGACCGTCCACCGGATAACCCGGGTTCTCCTCCTGCCAGGGCGCCGAACACACCCGCCGCGGCCAACCGGAGCCCGTAGCAAGGCAAACATCGCCAAGCCGGGCTCTGCACCTGGTCTCGCGGCACGCTCTTGGACCGCTACGCGCCAGCGACGACCTAACCACCCCGGTGCCCGAGCCCGGCGGCACCCCAGAGCCCCGCCACGGCTACGCCAAGAGCCCCCAACAGTGCGGCAGCCGATGAGAATTTCGATATTGACGCCGTGGGCACGCGGTCACGGGCCCGGCGCCGGCGCGCGGGACCGAGCCTCAGTCGGCGGCGAACCTGTCCCGAAGCATCCGCCAACTCGCCTCATCAGGGGCAAGCAGGAAGTTGCCGGCGGTGAGCGTCGGCCGGTAGGGCGTGCCGTCGAGGCAAGCGTTGTAACCGCCGGCCTCGCCGTGAATCAAAGCGCCCGCGGCGTGATCCCAGGGCCAAAGCCGGGTGAACAGGCCGAAATGCGTCTCGCCGCGGGCCAGCGCCAGATATTCGTGGCCGACGCAGCGGCGGTAAATGGCGGCGCCGAGTCCCTTCTTGCGCTCGGCGAGGTCGGGCGTAATTCCAGGCCGGCCTGGGCGGGCATAGACGGCGCCCCGCATTTGCTCCGGCGCGGCGGCCGCGGCGACGTGCAGACGCCGCTTCCCAATCCAGACCCCCTCGCCTTGCGCGGCCATCACCGTCTCGCCGCCGAGCGGATCGTGAATCCAGGCGGCCGCGGTGCGCCCGCGCACGACAAAGGCCACTATCATGGCGAACGGTGGCTTGCCGTCGGCGAAATTGGCCGTGCCGTCCAGGGGATCGATGATCCAGACGGGCGCTTTGCCCGCGAGATTGCCCAGGATCGTCGGGTCCTGATCGACCGCTTCCTCACCGACCACCAACGACCCCGGGATGAGCTCCCGGAACGCGCGCGTCAGCCGCCGCTCGGCGGCCAGGTCGGCTACCGTGACCAGGTCGCCCGGCTGTTTCTCCCTCACCTCGCTCGCCGCGAGCCGCTTGAAGCGCGGCAGGATATCGACCGCGGCGGCCTCGCGGATCAACCGCTCGACCCTGTCCATATCGGGTGTCATAGGCATGTTCGACGGTAGCACGGACGCTCGGAAGAAAAAGGGGCCGCGCGGATCAACCGCTCGACCCTGTCCATATCGGGTGTCATAGGCATGTTCGACGGTAGCACGGACGCTCGGAAGAAAAAGGGGCCGCGTGGCACGCGGCCCCTGAAAAACCAAGATTCGGTCGGGCCGGTCAGAAGTCCATGTCAGGCATGCCCGGCGTTGCGGGCGTTTCCTTCTTCTCCGGCTTCTCGGCGACCATGGCCTCGGTGGTGACCAGCAGACCCGCGACCGACGCGGCGTCCTGCAAGGCTACGCGCACCACCTTGGTCGGATCGATGATGCCGGCCTGGAACATGTTCGTGTAGCGGCCTTCCTGGGCGTCGTAGCCCCGGGTGTAGCCCTTGCCCTCGAGCAGCTTGCCGACGATGATCGAGCCGTCGGCGCCGGCGTTCTCGGCGATCTGGCGCGTCGGCGCGGTCAGCGCGCGGCGCACGATGTCGATGCCGACCCGCTGGTCGTCATTGGCCGTCTTCAGCTTGTCGAGCGCCCGCCGGCCATACAAGAGCGCCACGCCGCCACCGGCCACGACACCCTCCTCGACCGCCGCCCGGGTCGCATGCATGGCGTCCTCGACCAGGTCCTTCTTCTCCTTGACCTCGACCTCGGTGGCGCCGCCGACCCGGATCACCGCCACGCCGCTGGCCAGCTTGGCCATCCGCTCCTGCAACTTCTCGCGGTCGTAGTCGGATGTCGTCTCCTCGATCAACCGGCGGATTTGGTTGCAGCGGCCCTCGATGTCCGCCTTCTTGCCGGCGCCGTCGACGATGGTCATCTCCTCCTTGGTGACGATCACCTTCTTGGCGCTGCCCAGCATGTCGAGGGTGACGTTCTCGAGCTTGATGCCCAGATCCTCGCTGATCACCTGGCCGGCGGCGAGAACCGCCATGTCCTCGAGCATCGCCTTGCGCCGATCGCCGAAGCCCGGCGCCTTGACCGCCGCGACCTTGAGGCCGCCTCTCAATTTGTTGACCACCAGCGTGGCCAGGGCCTCGCCCTCGACGTCCTCGGCCACCACCAGGAGCGGCCGCCCCGTTTTGACCACCGCCTCCAGAACCGGCAGCATCGCCTGCAGGCTGGAGAGCTTTTTCTCGTACAGCAGGATGTAAGGATCCTCGAGCTCGCAGGTCATTTTCTCGGCGTTGGTGATGAAGTAGGGCGAGAGATAGCCGCGGTCGGTCTGCATGCCCTCCACCACCTCGAGCTCGATCTTGAGGCCCTTGGCCTCCTCGACCGTGATCACGCCCTCCTTCCCGACCTTCTCCATGGCCTCGGCGATCATGTCGCCGACCTCGCGTCGGCCATTAGCCGAGACGGTGCCGACCTGGGCGATCTCCTCGCTGGTGGAGACGGTCTTGGTGTGCTTCTTGAGGTCTTCGACGACGGCTTCGACGGCCATGTCGATGCCGCGTTTCAGGTCCATCGGGTTCATGCCCGCGGCCACCGCCTTGGAGCCCTCGCGCACGATCGCCTGGGCCAGCACCGTCGCCGTGGTGGTGCCGTCGCCGGCGGTATCCGAGGTCTTGCTGGCAACATCACGCATCATCTGGGCGCCCATGTTCTCGAACTTGTCGACAAGCTCGATCTCCTTGGCCACCGTCACCCCGTCCTTGGAAATGCGCGGCGCCCCGTAGGGCTTGTCGAGAATCACATTGCGCCCCTTGGGACCGAGCGTGATCTTGACCGCCTCGGCCAGGATGTCGACGCCCCTCAGCAACCGCTGGCGGGCATCGGCGCCGAACTTGATTTCTTTCGCAGCCATCGCTCCAATCTCCTATTCGATAATACCGATAATGTCAGACTCTTTCATGATCACGAGGTCCTCTCCCTCGATTTTGACCTCGGTGCCCGACCACTTGCCGAACAGCACGCGGTCGCCCTTCTTGACGTCCAGGGGACGGAGCTTGCCGTCCTCGCCGAGCGTGCCCGCGCCGACGGCTTTCACCTTGCCCTCCATGGGCTTTTCCTTAGCGGTGTCGGGGATAATGATGCCTCCCGTGCTCTTTGCATCCTTCTCCAGGGGCTTGATCAGCACACGGTCATGTAGCGGTCTGAATTTCATTGAGGCACCTCCTTGGTTGTCGGCCTGAGCTCAAGTCCGGATTGTTAGCACTCCGGGGAAGTGAGTGCTGGCTATATAAGAGGTGCCTCTGGCCTTGTCAACCGGGTTTGTCGGGCGAGATCTGAGCGGTCCCGGCAGCACCAGAGGCCTTGGTTTCAAAGAGAATCAGCGCGCTCAATGATACCGGTCCCGTGCCCGGTGTTCGAACCGGGCGATGTCGGCGGCATTGAGGCTGACTTTGAAATGTGCGAAGCCCGCGTCGTCGTGGCGGCTTAGCACCTCGCCACGGTCGTAGAGCCAGGCCATGGCTGCGCCGTCCGCCAGATCCACGGTGAGCTCGACGATTTGGCGAGATGCCCTGAGCCGTCCGTCGATCAGTGTCAGCAGCGTATCCAGGCCCTCGCCGGTGAGCGCCGAGGTGGGGACTGCGTGGCCGTTGCGCCGGGCCTGATTGTAGGCCCCCCGCTTCGCTTCGTCGTCGAGCAGATCGAGCTTGTTCAACACTTCGATCAGGCCGCTGTTCACCGCGTCGCCCAGGCCAAGGTCGCGGAGCACCCTGTGGACATCCTCCTTCTGCTCCGCGCTATCGGGATGGGCGATATCGCGCACGTGAAGGATGACATCGGCCTGGCGAACTTCCTCTAATGTGGCTCGGAACGCCGCCACCAAGTCGGTCGGCAGATCGGAGATGAAGCCCACTGTGTCGGACAGGATGACCGGGTGGCCCGAGGGCAGCTTGAGGACGCGCATGGTCGGATCGAGCGTCGCGAACATGAGATTCTTGGCATCCAGCTCGGCCTTGGTGAGGCGATTGAACAGGGTTGATTTGCCAGCGTTGGTGTAGCCGACCAGTGAGATGATCGAATACGGCATCCGCCGGCGCGCGTGGCGGTGGAGCCCGCGGGTCCGCTTGACCCCCTCCAGCTCACGCTTCAGCCGCGCGATTCGCTCACCGATGAGCCTGCGGTCCACTTCGATCTGAGTCTCGCCCGGCCCGCCGATGAAGCCATAGCCGCCGCGTTGCCGTTCCAGGTGGGTCCAGCTCCGTACCAGGCGGCTTCGTTGATAGGACAGGTGCGCCAGCTCGACCTGCAGGCTGCCCTCCCGCGTGCGCGCCCGCTCGCCGAAGATTTCGAAGATCAAGCCGGTGCGGTCGATCACCTTGCAGTCCCAGGCGCGCTCAAGGTTACGCTGCTGAACGGGCGTGAGGCCGGCATCCACGATCGCCACTTCCACCCTTTTCGCCTTGACCAAGGCGGCGAGGGTTTCCACCACGCCGGCGGCGAACAGAGTCGCCGGGCGCGGCCGGTTCACCCGGATCGTGTCCGTGTGGACAACCGTGAGATCGATGGCATGGGCAAGGCCGATTGCCTCCTCCAGCCGCGCCTCGGGTGTCCGTCCGGCCTCTCTCGCCGACTTGAGAACAGGATGCAGGACTACCGCCCGGCCTGTCGATGGTGCCTCGCGAGAAGGGAGGTTGCGCGTCAAATCAGCCTTCGTCGTCCTCCTTGTCCGGTTCGAACAGCTGGATTGCTCCCGTCGGCATCACCGTCGAAATGGCGTGTTTGTAAACCAACTGGGAATGGTGATCGCGGCGCAGGAGCATGGAGAAATTGTCGAACCAAGTGATGTTTCCCTGAAGCTTGACGCCATTGATCAGAAAGATGGTCACAGGCGTCTTGTTCTTGCGGACGTGGTTCAAGAACACGTCCTGCAGGTTCTGTGATTTTTCTGAGGGCATCGGTAACTCCGCTCATTTGGTCTTCTGGACCAGCCAGGCAAAGGCCCTGGCCCTCCCCGCTTGCCGGATGCGAACGGTCATCCCGCGCGAGTCGGTCTTCTACTTCAATATGAAAATATGGGGCCTTACGGGTCCCGCACAAGGGCGGCGAACGCCGAGCACCCGCTGATCCACCTGTCCGGCTGCGGAGCTGTGATCCCAGCCATCTCCGGCTGCGCTTCGCCCATCAGCACGGCCGTGCAGCCGGCGTTGCGCGCGCATTCCACGTCAATGGCCGCGTCACCGACGAACCATACCGCCGGACCGCGGGGGATGCCGCTGCCGGCGAGCGCCAGCTCGACCGCCGCCACTGCCGGCTTGTCCTCGGCCGCGTCCATCGCCCCCACCATCCGGGCAAAATAGGCTGCCCAGTTCAGGTGGACCGCCTCCCGGCGCAACAAGTCGCCGCGCTTGTTGCTGACGACACCGAGATAGATGTCCTCGGCCGCAAGCCCAGCCAGCATCTCGGCGGCGCCGGGCCGCGCCGTGAGAGTCTCGAGATGGTTGGCGGTAAAGCGGTCGTAAAAGATCCTCGTCGCCTCGTGCCAGCGCTCGCCGAATACCCGGGGGAAGCTGTTGCGCGCGGACTCGCGCACCCGTGCTCGCACCTCCGCCCGGTTCCAGGGCTCATGGCCCATGGCGACGAGGGTGGCGTTGAGAGCCTCGTAAATGGCCGCCCAGTTGTCCACCAGAGTGCTGTCCCAGTCGAACAGTATGGCGCGGGGACGATTGAGTCTCATCCCAGGTGGGGAGCCGGCGCACCCGCCATGTGGGCGAGATAGAGATCACGTATTTTCAGGGTCAGCGAGCCGGGCTTTCCATTGCCCACGACCGCGTCGTCGATACGCACGACCGGAAGCACCAGGGAGGTCGTGCTGGTGAGAAACGCCTCGCGGGCGGCCTTGGCCTCGCCCACGGTGAAGGGCCGTTCCACGAACTCGACGCCGTTACGGCGCGCCAGATCGAGCACCGAAAGCCGGGTGATGCCGCCCAGGATCGCGGTGTCGGTCGAGCGGGTGATCAACAGGCCGTCGCGGCCGACAATCCAGGCATTGGTCGAGGTGCCTTCGGTGATGAAGCCGTCCCGATCAATCTGCCAGGCCTCGAATGCGCCGGCCTCTTGGGCAGCTTGCTTGCCCAGCACGTTGGGCAGCAGGGACACTGACTTGATATCGCAGCGCCGCCAGCGAATGTCCGGGATCGTGATGACGGTGACGCCATCCTGGGCAAGACGCTCGCGATGAAGATCCGTTTGCCGAGCCGTCATCACCAACGCGGTCTTGTTTTGCGCCGGAAACGCGTGCTCGCGGGGGGCGGTGCCACGGGTCGCCTGGATGTAGAGGATGCCGTTCACGACGCGATTGCGGCGCACCACCTCGCGCATAACGATCGTGAGCGACCGGCGTGACAGCGGCGGCGCGATCCGAAGCTCGCGGAGCGAGCGTTCGAGGCGGTCGAGGTGGGACTCTTCGTCGATCAGTCGGCCGCCCTCAACCGCGATCACTTCATACACCCCGTCCGAGAACTGGTAGCCGCGGTCCTCGATATGCACGGCGGCCCGCCGGTGGGGGAGGTATTGGCCCTCGACATAGGCGACGCGGGACATGATCTATGCCGCCTTTACGCCGCCCTAGAGATAGCTGGCGATGTGATCGCCAGCCTCACGGTTTCGGGACTCTCGGAACCAGCCCCCGGACAGGGCGCGCCGCGGCAACGCCTCCGGTGCGCCCCAGCCCGGTTCGCCCTCGGCCCATCAGAAAAATTCAAGGCGCACCGCGAACATCTTTTCGACCTTCTTGACAGTGCGTTCCGTAGCAAAGACGACCACGCGGTCGCCGACGCTGACGACCGTGTCGGGGCGCGGGATGATCACCTCGCCCGCCCTCAGGATGGCGCCGACGATGACCCCCTTGGGAAGCTTGATCTTCCGCAAGGGTGCGCCGATCAGGCTGGATGTTTCCAGGGCTTCCGCCTCGATGATCTCGCCGAATCCTTCGCGCAGGGAGTGCACCGAGAGAATCCGCCCGCGGCGGACATGCTGCAGGATGGTGGAAACCGTGATCGCGCGCGGGCTCACCACCACATCCACGCCCAACGTGGTGATCAGCGGCTCGTAGGCCATGTTCTTGATCAGGGTCACCGCCCGCTTGCAGCCGGACCTCTTGGCCAGCAGCGAGGACAGGATGTTGACCTCATCATCGTTGCTCACCGCGACGATGGTTTCGGCCGCCTGTACGTTGGCCTCATCGAGGATCTCCGGATCGAGGGCATCGCCGTTGATGACCAAGGTCCGGGGCAACATTTGGGCGATGTGTTCGGCCCGATCCGAGTCCATTTCGATGACCTTGGCGGTCACGCCCGGATGGTGAGCTTCGATCTCCTGGGCGAGGTACAGGCCGATATTGCCGCCGCCGGCGATGACCACGCGCCGCGCCTCGCTCTCCTCATGGCCGAACGCCGCCATGCCGCGGGCGACGTGATCGCTGTCGACCACGAAATACACGTCGTCGCCGGGCAGCATGACCTGGTCGCTGGTCGGGACGAATGGCCGGTCCTCCCGGATGATACCGACGACCACGATATTGAGATCGGGGAACAACTCGGTCAGCTCTCTCAGCGGCGTGTCCAGGATCGGGCAGTCATTTGTGCAGCGGACCCCGATCACCCTGATCTTGCCGTCGGCCAATGGAATCATGTCGAACGCGCCCGGCGCTTGAAGCCGGCGGCTGATCGCCCGGGCCACCTCGATCTCCGGCGAGATGATCACATCGATCGGCAATTGATCGCGGCTGAACAGGTCGGCCCAGATCGGCTGGAGATAGCTTTGATGGCGCACGCGGGCGATCTTGGTCGGCACGTTGAACAGCGAGTGCGCGACCTGGCAGGCGACCATGTTCACCTCGTCGGCATAGGTCACCGCGATGATCATGTCGGCATCGGCGGCACCGGCCCGCTCAAGGACATGAGGATGCGAGGCATAGCCGACCATCGCCTGGACATCGAGCGAATCGCCGATCCTGCGAATCAGCTCGGGCGACTTGTCGATCACGGTAACGTTGATGTCTTCCGCCGCCAGGTGACGGGCAATGCTAAAGCCCACCTGTCCGGCGCCGCAGACGATGACTTTCATCGGCTAAATCCCCTCGCCGTCAATCCCGCTGGACGGTCGGGCTCAGCGGTTCAGGCGTCGAATTTGTGAGACTTCTGCCCGCCGTAGACGCCGAGCGACTTCAGCTTGCGGTGCAGGGCGGAGCGCTCCATCCCGATAAATGCCGCCGTCCGCGAGATGTTGCCGCCGAAGCGCGTAACCTGCGCCATGAGATACTCCCGTTCAAAGATTTCGCGTGCCTGGCGCAACGGCAGTCCCATCACTTCGCCGCTCTTTTCCCAACGCAGCACGGGGGGGGTGATGCTACTGATCTCGGGCGGCAGCATGTCGGCGCGGATCGGCTGGTCGGCTTTGCCGGGCGCCATGATCAGCAGCCACTCAACGACGTTGCGAAGCTGGCGCACGTTGCCGGGCCACTCATAGGCCTGGAGCGCGGCCAGGGTGTCGTCGCCCAACTTGCGCGCCGGCAGGCCGGCTACCTCGGCTATCAACGCCATGAGGTGTCGGGCCAAGAGCGGGATGTCCTCGCGCCGCTCCGTCAACGGCGGCACCCATAGCGGAACCACGCTCAGGCGGTAGTACAGGTCCTCGCGGAACCGGCCGGCGGCGACTTCCGCCTGCAAGTCGCGGTTGGTCGAGACGATCACCCGAACGTCGACCTCGACGCCGGCTCGACCGCCGAGGCGCAGGAAGGTCTGTTCCTGAAGCACGCGAACGATCTTACCCTGCGTTTCCAGCGGCATATCCGCGACCTCGTCGAGCACAAGCGTCCCGTTATGGGCTTGCTCGAAGGTTCCGACCTTGCTCGGCGTGCCGGCCCCTGCCCCGCCCGGCTCGATCCCGAACAACTCGACTTCCATCCGATCGGGCTGCATCGTCGCGCAGTTCAGAATAACGAACGGCCCGTTGCCGCGGCGCGAGCGCCCATGCAGCAGCCGTGCGATCATCTCCTTGCCCACGCCGGCCGGTCCCGTGATCAGGACCCGGCTGCTGGTGGGCGCGACGCGATCGATGGCCTGGCGCAGCTGGTTGATCACCGCGGACTTGCCGATGAGTTCCGAACCGACGCCCGCCCGCAATCTCAGCTCTTCGTTTTCGCGCCTGAGACGCGCCGCCTCGATGGCGCGCTCGACAATGACCAGCAGGCGGTCGGCCTTGAATGGCTTCTCGATGAAGTCGTAGGCCCCCTTCTTGATCGCGGTCACGGCGGTCTCGATGTTGCCATGGCCGCTGATCATCACCACCGGAACCGAGGGGTGCTCGTTCATGACGATGCCGAGGACCTCGAGTCCATCCAGTTTGCTATCCTGGAGCCAGATATCGAGGATCACCAGGTTCGGCCGCCGGCTTCGGACGGCCTCAAGCGCGCTCTGGCCGTCGGCCGCCTGGCGGGTGTGGTAGCCCTCATCCTTGAGGATGCCGGCGATCAACAACCGAATGTCGGTTTCGTCATCGACGATCAGGATATCATGAGCCATCGTCAGTCGTCTTCGTGGTTGGTGAGTGAGGAGTGTCAACAGACGGGGTTTCGTCTTGTGGCGCCTGGTCCTCGCCCGCGTCGAAGACCAACCTGACCCGGGCGCCGCCGCCCTCGCGGTCCTCCAGGGTTAGGTCGGCACCGTGATCTTCCATGATTTTCTTAACGATCGCCAGCCCCAGACCGGTGCCATTGCTGCGGGTGGTCACATACGGTTCGGTGTACTGATCGCGCTCCTCCGACGGGAAACCGGTGCCGTTATCCTCGATCTCGATGACGACCCGGCCCTGGTGGGGCTCGGCGACGCGGACGACGACACTACCCGGCGGCGGCTTCGAGGTGGAAGACGACTCGCGGCTCAGGATCGAATCGATCGCGTTCTGCAACAGGTTGGTCAGGGCCTGGCCGAGCTGGCGCCCGTCGCACCGCAGCATGATGGCTCGATCCGGGAGCTCGACCGAAAACGCGATGTCGGGATGGGCGCTCTGTTGCAGGAATATGGCTTGCCGGCACAGCCCGGAAAGGTCCTCCGACTTCATGACCGGTGCCGGCATCCGGGCAAAGGCCGAGAACTCGTCGACCATGCGCTCGATATCGCCGACCTGCTGGACGATGATGTCGGTGCAGGCTTTGAAGATCTCCGGGTCGCTCTTGATCTGCTTGAGATATTTGCGCTTCAGCCGCTCCGCCGAAAGCTGGATCGGGGTCAGCGGATTCTTGATCTCGTGGGCGATGCGCCGGGCCACGTCGGCCCAGGCGGCCTGGCGCTGCGCGGTCAACAGCTTGGTGACGTCATCAAAGGTAACCACAAAGCCTTTGGCCTCGTCGTCGACGCGCTCCGCGGCGATCCGCACAAGGAGGGTCCGCGTGTGGCCGGAGCGGGTGATCTTGATCTGCGATTGGACGAGCCGCAAGGGATGGCGACGGGCGGACTCGATCAGCTCGGCCATCTCCGGCAGGGCCTTGGCCAGTTTCTGTCCGATGAGCTGCTCCACATTTACCGATAGCAAGCGAGAGGCCGACCGGTTGAGGAGGTTGATCCGCCCCGCACGGTCGAGACCGATCACCCCCGCCGAGACGCCCTCGAGCACAGTTTCGGTGAAGCGCCGCCGGATGTCGAGCTGGCGATTGGCTTCCACCAGCTCGCTCCGCTGGGTCGCAAGCTGGCTGGTCATGCGGTTAAAAGCGCGGTTGAGCGAGCCGATCTCGTCGGTGTCCGGTCCATCGGCCACACGGACCGTGAGGTCTCCGGCCCTCACCTGCTCGGTCGCGGTGATGAGGCGGCTGATCGGCCGTACCAACCGCGTGGCGAAGGCGAGTCCGACCCAGATCGCGGCGAGCAGCAGCAGCAACGCGCCCGCGGTGAAAATCATGACGAAGGTGATCTGCAGGCCGGAGCGCCGGCCCTCCAGCTGTTCATAGATGGCGACGGCGGTCTGGGTCCGCTCGATATGGCCCAACACCCCGGGTTCGACAAAGCGGCCGACGATCAGGAATGTATCGAGGAAGGGGTCGAGCTGGACCAGCGCGCGCACCCGGTCGTCCGCCTCGCTGGTAAGGATGGCAATCTCGCCGTTGCGGGCCTTCTCGAGCGCCCAGACCGGCAGCGGCTCGAACTCGAGGGCGAAAGTGAGGCCCGAACGGGCGAACACCCGGCCTTTAGCGTCGAAAATCAGCGCTTCCGAGAGGGATCTGAGCGCCGCCTGGGCGGCGACGAACTGCTGGAACCGGCCTGGATCCTGCATCGACAGCAGGCTCTCGCGACGAAGGTCGTTCCCCATGGCCAGGACGTCGGAGCGGATGTTCTGCTGATGCTCGTCCAGATAGGCCTCGGTCACGGCGAGGGACTCCTTCAGCGCCGTGCGCACCCGCTCGCTGAACCACGCCTGGACACCGAAATCGAAAAACAGCACCGAAAACACCGAGACCGCAATGGCCGGCGTCACCGCCACCAGGCTGAACAGCAGGACCAGCCGAACATGCAGCCTTGAGCCGGCCGAACCGCGGCGGCGCTCGGCCCAGACTTGGACGATGCGCCGAGCGATCACCGTGCCCAGCAGCAGCAGCACCACCAGATCGACGTTGAGCAGCAGGAGGACCGTGTCCGGATCGGGCCCCAATGGCGGCGAGCCGGTCAACGCGGCATAGGTCGCGATACCCGAGAGGATGGCCGCCGCCGTCAAGGCAAAGGCCAGCTTGCGCGCTAGACCGACGCGGTTCGCCCAACGCATCAATTGCACGGAAAGTTCGCTTGGCGCTCCGGCAGAGTCGACCGTCATCGTGAAACCCGTCGCGGGCACCCCGGCTCCATGGGCGCTGTGTCGCTGTGGTGCGGTTGAACGGCGGTCATTTTACGCCCCGGGCCACCCGGATGTCCAATTTGCGGATCTTCTTTCTCAATGTGTTGCGGTTGAGGCCGAGCAATCGCGCCGCCTTGAGCTGGTTGCCCCGGGTCGCCTTCAGGCTCAGGGAGATCAGCGGCCTCTCGACCTCGCGCAGCACCCGCTCATAGAGCCCGGTCGCCGGCAGGCCGCCCCTGTGGGCGTCGAAATAGGCCTTTAAATGATGTTCGACCGCCTGGCCCAGATTGCCGTCTTCCGGTGTCCCCGCCGGGGTGGGCGGCGCCGTGACATCGGCCAGCTCAGCCTCGATGATATCGACCCCAATGACCTCTTCCGCGTGCAGCACGGCGAGGCGCCGGATCAGATTCTCGAGCTTGCGGTCCGCATCCGATGCGTTCTGTTCCAGGAGCTGCGCCGCGCCGCGAATGCCCGAAAGCGGGGTCTTGACCTCGTGGGCCAAAAGCGCAGCCATCGCCGTCACCGAACGGGCCGCGTTGCGATGCGTGGGCTGCCGATCGATCTTGCGGGCGATCGACTGTTCGTGAAGCCAGACCACGATCCGGTCCGGGAGTTCGGCGAGCGGCGCCGCTTGAATCGCCACCAATCGGGCGCCCATGCGCGGCGTCTCCAGGGTGACGCCGTATTCGGAAACGCCGGCGCCATGGGCGCGGACCTGCTCAAGCAACGCGAACAGCGGGCTGTCCGCGGGGATGAGGTCGTGCAGCGGCCGCCCGCGCAAGTTGGCGGCGCTGGTGTCGAAGAACTGCTCCGCCGCCATGTTGACATAGCCGATGCGGTCCTCGGGACCGATCACCAGCACCGGACCGGCCAGCGCGTTCAAGACCGCGCCGGCGTCGACTTCGAGCCGGTCCTCGCGTTGCCGCACGGAGAGCCCGCCGGTCACGCCGCCATCTTCTCCATGACCGGGGCTTTCTCCATGACCGGGGCATAGAAGGCGCGAATCGCCGCGCGTACCGCCCCGGGGTCCGCGAGGCGGTTGATCCCGGCGCGGAACTCGGCCGAGCCGGGAAGACCCCTGCTGTACCAGGCGATGTGTTTGCGCGCCATGCGCACGCCGGCTTCGGCGCCATAGTGGATCATCATGTCCTCGTAATGGTCCAGCACGGTTTGGAGCTGCTCCCTGAGCGACGGGGCGGCCAGGCGCTTTCCGGTCCTCAGGAAATGGATGACCTGCCTCAGAAACCACGGCCGGCCACAGGTGCCGCGGCCGATCATCACGCCGTCGGCTCCCGATTCGGCGAGACATTGCTTGACCTCCTCGAGCGAGGTGATGTCGCCGTTCGCAATCACCGGGATGTGCACCGCCTCCTTCACTTCTCGGATGAACTTCCAGTCCGCCCGTCCCCGATAGAGCTGGCAGCGGGTGCGCCCGTGGACCGTGATCATCTGAATGCCGCAGTCCTCGGCGATTTTGGCAAGGCTGGGCGCGTTGCGTGCGCACTCGTCCCAACCGGTCCGCATCTTCAGCGTCACCGGCAGGTCAACCGCCTCGACCGTGGCCTCGAGGATGCGCGCGGCGTGGACCTCGTCGCGCATCAGAGCCGATCCGGCATGGCCCTTGACCACTTTCTTGACCGGACAGCCGAAGTTGATATCGATGATCGCGGCCCCCCGGTCCTGGTTGAGCTTGGCCGCCTCCGCCATGACCTCGGGCTCGTAGCCGGCGAGCTGAACCGCCATGGGGTGTTCCTCGGCGCAGTTCGACGACATTTTCATGGACCGGCGAGTCCGGCGGACCATGGCCTGGCTGGCGATCATCTCGGAGACGACAAGCCCGGCGCCCAGGCGCTTGACCAGACGGCGGAACGGCATGTCCGTCACCCCGGACATAGGCGCCAGGATGACAGCGTCCTCCAGGGTTATGGGGCCGATCTGAATGCTCATTTTCTAGGCAGAGTAGCGGGGGGTGGCCACTACCTAGGCAATCTAGCTGCCTTCCCCCGGCGGCGCAATACCAATGGAACCGGTTTCACCGCCCGGCCAGGAAGGGGAACAGTCCCGCGTGTCCGCCTCACGCCAACAACACATCGGTCACGAACTTGACCCCGGGATAGGCAAGCGTCAGCAACAGATAGGCCAGCAGCACCAAGCGCGCCGCCCGCCGCCCGCGCACGCCGGTGCGGTAATGGGCCGCCAGCAGGGCCGCGATCAAGACAAAGGTGAGCACGGAAAACAGCGTCTTGTGATTGAACGCGAGCAGGCCGCCGGACGACAGGTACTGGGTCGCCATCCCGGTCAGGAGACCGAGGCCGAGCACGATCTCCGAGGCGATCAGCAGCCGCACCTGCAGCCGTTCGCTGTCGGCCACCGGGGGCAGCAGCCGGGTGAGGCCGGTCGGCCGCTTGGCTCTAAGGGCGCGTTCCTGGAGCAAGACCGCAAGGCCGGCGACGGCGGCGATGGTGAGCAGGCCGTAGGTGGCGACGGAGGCCACGATGTGAGCCTGGAGCCAGGCGATGGGAACCGCCTCGGGCAGGGGCCGGCCCGGCGCCTGCTGCCACATCGTGGCGACGACGGCCAGCAGGATGAGATAGGGCAGCAGGAGCACCGTCAGCCGCCAGGCCTGGCGTGCCATCGCGGCGAGACCGACGAACAACACCATGCTCGCGGACACCGTCACCCACAGGGCGGACGACAGGTCGGTACGCCAAGCCTCCGAGAGCTGGACGAAGGCCCACAGCCCCGGCCCGGCCGCGGCGACCAAGATTGCCGCCCAGAAGACCGGGTCAGGCCCCTCCTTGCCGCGCAACGGTAAAAGCGAGGCCGGAACAAGGGCGGCGAGCGCGGACAGGCTGAACAGCAGACTGCTGGGCATGGCTTGGGACTATATACCACCCATTCCTCCGCCGCACAGCCTCACGCCCGGCGCCGCCGCGGCGCCTGGCGCGGCGCCGCCCCCAGGGGTGAGCGCCCCTGATCCACCACCGCCCCGCGACGCCCCTTGGCAAGGGGCCGGCGGCGTACCGCTGGTCACTACAGGCCACGACCGAAAATTGAGGCGGATGGAGTTTTCGGTAGGCACAGTTGCTTTGATCTAGATCATT
>JACZXZ010000036.1 GCA_022571365.1 Pseudomonadota bacterium
GGAAGAAACGGGATCCATTCTGGCGGGCCTTGCGCCGGCTCGGCGCCCGGGTGGTGCCGTCCGGCAAGCTTTACCAGCGGCACCGCAAGCACCGCAAGAAAGAGCGCGACCAATGACAGCCGGGAGCCGGCGGCGGGCCTATCGCCTTGGCCGTCACGCCGAGACCCTGTGCGCCTGGTATCTCAGGCTGTGCGGCTATCGCATTGTCGCCCGCGACTACCGCACGCCGGTCGGCGAAATCGACATCGTCGCCCGGCGCGGCCGCGTGCTTGCCGTGGTCGAGGTCAAGGCCCGGGACAGCTTCGCCGAGGCGGTCGAGGCCATCACGCCGTCCCAGCGCGCCCGCATCACGCGCGCGGCCCGCCTGTTCCTGGCGAGCCGGCCCGGCCTGACCGAGCTCGCCGTGCGCTTCGACGTGTTGGTGATCACGCCGTGGCGCCTGCCCGTGCATCTCATCGATGCTTGGCGCGACGAGCCCGACACGGCAAAATACTCGGGCCCCGCAAGACGTATGAACCGGAGATGACCGTCCCAGCGCCGAGGCTTCTTCCGACGCTCGCCATCCTCGCCTGCCTCGCCGCGGCGCTGTCCGGCTGCACCGCGGGCGGGGTGGCGGCGGGCGGCGGCGCCGTGGCCGGCGTCGCCGTGGCCCAGGAGCGCAGCGTCGCCGACGCCATCACCGACGCCCGGATCCACACCCAGATCAGCTATCTTTGGGCGAAGCACGACCTGGCGCTGTTCCGCAAGGTCAATCTCTCGGTTCATGAAGGTCGCGTGTTGCTGACCGGCTCGGTGATCAACCCCCAGACTCGTATCGATGCGGTGCGGCTCGCGTGGCTGGCCGAGGACGCCGGCGAGGTGATCAACGAGATCCAGGTCGAGGACCAAAGCGGAATCGTCGACTCCGGCCGCGATATATGGATCACCACTCAGCTGAGGAGCAAGCTTCTGTTCGACGCGAACATCCGTTCGATCAACTACAGCATCGATACGGTGAACGGCGTCATTTACCTGATGGGCGTCGCCCAGGACCAGGCTGAGTTCGACCGGGTGACCAACCACGCCCGCAACATCAGATACGTCCGCAAGGTCATCAGCCACGTCCGGCTGAAGAACGACCCGCACCGCGCCGCGTCGTGACCGGCTCCGGCGAAATCAAAGCCCTCTTGAGAAGCATCGCCGCCCAGGCGGATGAGAAAATCAACTTGGGCGAAGCGGCGCTGGCGCTGGCCGCGCTCGATCGGCCGCGGGTCGGCCTCGAGCGCTACCGCCATCATCTCGCGCTGCTGGCCCGCGAGACCACCGAGGAAGCCGCCCGACGGGGCGGCGCGGCCTCGGGTCTCGATGACCGCATCGCCGCGCTTAACGCGGTCCTGTTCGACCGCTACGGCTACCGCGGAGACACGCTTACCTATGACGACCTCCAGAACGCCAACTTGATGCGGGTGATCGACCGACGCAAAGGCCTGCCGGTGACGCTCGGGATTCTCTACCTGCACACCGCGCGCGCCCAGGGCTGGCACATGGTCGGCTTGAGCTTTCCCGGCCACTTCCTGGTGCGCCTCGACCACGACGGACGCCGGGCCATCCTTGATCCGTTCGAGAAGGGGCAAGTCCGCGAGGTCGCCGATCTTCGAGAACTCCTGAAGGCAATGGCGGGGGCCGACGCCGAATTGACCGCGGCTCACTACGAACCGGTCGCAAACCGCGCCATTTTGTTGCGCTTGCAAAACAATATTAAGCTGCGCCTCATCCAGAACGGGCACATCGATCGCGCCGTCGAGGTCGTCGAAACCATGTTGATGTTCGCGCCCGATCAGGCCGCGCTGTGGCGGGAAGTGGGCATGTTGCACGTCCGCCTCGACAATTTGAGGGCGGCGATCGCGGCTTTGGAACAGTTCATGCAGCGGGAGGCCGGGGACGCGCCCCGCCACCATGTCGCGGCCCTGGTGCAGGACCTCAAGGCAAAGCTGAATTAGGATTGACAGACGGGCCATCGCGGCCCGAGCGATTTCTCGTTGGGCGGCGGCCCGCCGGCGTCTTATAGTGAGCCGTCTTATAGCGAGTCGCCAGATAGCGGGTCGCCTGATAGTAAGTCTAGTTAAGTCGCCGGATAGTAAGCCGCCTGACACGGGCGCCGCCTTAGGATCGGGATTTCAGAATCGGGATTTCACCATGAGCCTCGCGGTCGCCATCCAGATGGATCCGATCGAGACCATCGACATCGACGCCGACAGCACCTTCGTGCTGGCGCTCGAGGCCCGGCGCCGCGGCCACGCCCTGTTCCACTACCTGCCCCAGGCTTTGAGCTTCAAGGGCGGCCGCCTCACCGCCACCGCACGGGCGCTCGAAGTGCGCCCAGAGCACGGTAATCACTACACCCTCGGGGAGTTTGAGACCCTCGATCTCCAGGCCATGGACGTGGTGCTGATGCGCCAGGACCCACCCTTCGACATGGCCTATATAACGGCGACCCACCTGTTGGAGCACATCCATCCCCAGACCCTGGTGGTCAACGACCCGGTGCAAGTCCGCAACGCGCCGGAGAAGCTGTTCGTCACCCATTTCGGAGAGCTCATGCCGCCGACCTTGATCACCGCCGACAGACAGCGGATCCTCGAATTCCGCGCCGAGCACAAAGACATCGTCGTCAAGCCATTGTTCGGCAATGGCGGCGCCGGCGTGTTCCACATCAGGCCCGAGGACGAAAACCTCAATGCCTTGTTGGAGATGTACACCGAACTCTACCGCGAGCCGATCATCGCCCAGCGCTACCTCCCCGAGATCCGAGAGGGCGACAGGCGCATCATCCTGATCGAGGGCGAGGCGGCCGGGGCCGTCACCCGGATGCCGGCCCAAGGCGAGGCGCGGGCGAATTTTCATGCCGGCGGGCGGGCGGTAAAGGCCAGCCTCTCGGCCCGCGACCGGGAGATCTGCGAGACCATCGGCCCGACCTTGCGCGGCCGTGGCCTGATCTTCGTGGGCATCGACGTGATCGGCGACTATCTCACCGAGATCAACGTCACCTCGCCGACCGGCATCCAGGAGATCAACCGCTTCGACGGCGTCTGCCTCGAGGCGCAAATCTGGGACGCCATCGAGCGACGCCTCGCCGCCCGCCACGAGCCGGCATGAGGCCGGGCGGCGGCGTGGCCGCGCGCGAGATAGCTCACATGAACGCGGGCGGCGGCGTGGCCGCGCGCGAGATAGCTCATGGGTATGCGCAGCGCCCAGGCCCAAACGATCTTGCGCTCGGTCTCGGGCAGCCAGAGGAGTTCACCTTGTGCTGCCTTTTCGACATCCTGAAGTCCTTTCATATGGCCCAAGCCCAACATTCCGCCTGGACCGGTTTAGATGGGTCAGTTCATTTACATGGGCCAGTTCATTTACATGGGCCAGTTCAACATCACCGTGTAGCGGACGGCCCTTGAAGTGTCTCGCGTAAAATGGGAAAATTATGCAACGGCTTGCGTTTGAAATGCTTTGCGTCGCCCGCGGATTCGATCGGTAGGGGGCGGGCGGTAGCAGAAAGGGAGGGTTACCGTAATGGACAAGAACGAGTTTCGCGACAAATTGGCGACCGGCAAACTGACCCGGCGCGCCTTTACCAAGACTTTGAGCGCCGTCGGTCTCGGCATGGTGACGATGCCGCTCATACCCCGTATGGCTCGGGCAAGCAGCCAAGCGTTGAACTTCACCTGGGGCGGCTACGAGCTACCGGGATTCTACCCAAGATATATCGAAAAGCACGGCACAAGCCCGGACTTCAGCCTCTTTGGTGACGAGGACGAGGCCCTCGCGAAGGTGATGGCCGGGTTCAGACCGGACCTCTCCCACCCTTGCAGCCCGCTCACCAAAAAGTGGCGCGATGCCGGACTGATACAGGCCATCGATACCTCGCGGCTGTCGGATTGGCCCGACGTGTTTCCCATGTTGAAGACCCTCGACCATACCCAGTACGAGGGCGAGCAATGGTTCATGCCGTGGGATTGGGGCCAAACCTCGATCACCTACCGCACCGACCTCGTCGACATCGAGGAAGAGTCTTACGGGCTTTTGTGGGACGAACGGTATAAGGGCCGCCTCGCGGTGATCGACGCGGCCGGCGACACGGTTTGGATTACCGCCCTCTATGCTGGTATCGATCCGCTCAGCATGAGCACTCATGTGAGCGATGAGGAATTAGCAAGGCTGAAGGAACTCCTGGTACAACAGAAGCCGCTTCTGCGCATGTACTCCAACGACCTGACGACGGTCGAGCAAGCTTTGGCCTCAGGCGAGCTCGTCGCGGCGCTCACCTGGAACGACACGGCCCCTTCTCTCAGGGAGTTTGGGTTGCCGGTCAAGTTCATGAAACCGAAGGAGGGAGCCCTGACCTGGGTCTGCGGTTTGGTATTGATCAAGGATGCGCCGCAGCTGGATAAGGCCTACGACATTCTCGACGCGCTGCTCGATCCGAGAGCGGGTGAGTATCTGATCACCGAGTACAGCTACGGCCATTCGAACAAGAAGACCTTCGACCTCGTGACTGACGAGCAACTTGCCACAGCCGAGCTCCCGCGGGATCCCGCGGCACTGCTCAACAGTGGCTACTTCTTCTCAATCCCCGATAACTACGAAGCGATTGTGCGCATGTTCGAGGAGGTGAAGGCAGGATTCTGAGGCTGTGCTCGTCGGCGAGGAGCGCCTGGCCTTCCTCGGAATTCCCGAGAACCCCGTCGACCTGGTCAACGAGGGCATCTTCTTCAGACTGTTCAAAGACTACGAGAAAACGGTCCGGATGTTCGAGGGGGCGAGGGCAGGGTAGTAATCCGAGAGGCGCAACCTCCTAATGAAGCCGCCGGCTTTCCCAGCTTACGAACGTGTGGGGAGCCGGCGGCTTGCTATGATTTTTCAGCCGGAAGCCGCTTCGCCGCCGCTCTTACAACAAGCGTCTTGCCCCCGCGAATCACGAGGGTTTCGCCGCATTGGCCTCCAAGCCAGTGCGTTTTCCGGGGAAGTGGACATCGGAGCTGAGGCCGCAGTATAGTTAATCGGAATTTATACAATTAAATTTCGACGGGTAAGAGGCCGGTTGGAAAGGTCTTTTTTCGCGGCGCGAGCCGTGCCAGCAATTCCGGCCATGGCGTCTCGAAACGGCGAGCGTCATTGCCGGATGACATTGCAGGCCGATACTTCGCTGACATAGCGGCAACCAATGAATCGGCCCGCGAATATCAGCCAACACTTAGAGAGGGAGGGCATCACATGCGTTTCGGTAGCGTTTTGGCGATGACAGGTCTGGCCGTCAGTCTTTTGTCTGGTGTGGCATTAGCCCAATTTCAGGGGTTGCCGGTACCAGACGAATTCACAACACCAGAAGGCGTCACACTTCTTACCGAAGAAGAGATCCGCGCCAAGATCATCGGAAATACCCTGGAGGGTAAGGAGTACGGGAAGCGGTGGTGGGAACTCTACCTTCCCGATGGGAACATCGCAGGACTCTGGGCTACGGATCGATATGGAGGTAAGTGGACGCTCTCCGGCCCAGTGATGTGCTACGATTACAAAGGATCCGGGTATGACGGCTGCTGGACGATGTCGCTCGAAGGCGACAAGATAGACTACTATAAGATGGACGGCGCGCCCGATGGCGACGCGAAACTACGTGAGGGCAATCCAAAGGCGCTTTTTTAAGCCGTTCGCCGCCGGCTTCCTCAATCACGACCGGTACGGAAGACAGTAAGCGATCCCTCACATGTCGAGCGACGCCTCGCCGCCCGCACATGAGCCGGCATGAGGCCGGACGGCGGCGCTCGAAGGTGCGCCGGGTCGGGCGCGGTAGCGTTCAGGGCATCTGGACCTGGGCATAGATATCCAGGTCCAGATGTCGGCGGGGCTGCCAGGATCAGCCGCGTGGCCCGTCGATTTGCATGGACGGAAACCAACCGATTTCCGTAGATTCAAATTTGCCCGCTGACTTGAAACGATTCGAGAGACCGGTCAGGCGGGAAACCCTCCTTGTATTATAGTAAGGGCGCATAGTGAAACGGGTTGATCGCCATACCGGGCGTTTCGCCTAGGCCTTCGGAGTCGCCTTCTTCGGGTCCAGAAACGGCAGCGCCGCGGTCCGCCCCTTTACCGTGTCGTGAGGCATCTCAATATCGAGCACGTTGCCGGGCTCGGAGAGCTCGATCGGGACCCAGACATAGCCGATGTTTTTCTCCAGACGCGGCGACCAAATGACGCTGGTCGTGCGGCCGACCTGCTTGCCGTCCTTGTGCGCGGGCCAAGGCTCGGCTGCCTCGAACGACAGCGCCTCGCCCTCGACCTCGATGCCGACCAGCTTCTGCTTCACGCCTTCGGCCTTGATCCGCATCAGGGCCTCCTTGCCGATGTAGTCCGCCGCCTGGTCCTCCACGAGCCGTTCCAAGCCCGTGATCTCGAAGGGATTGTTCTCGATGGTCATG
Source organism: Pseudomonadota bacterium (assembly GCA_022571365.1). GTDB lineage: Bacteria > Pseudomonadota > Alphaproteobacteria > JACZXZ01. Next base: position 6,450 of record JACZXZ010000036.1, read on the forward strand.
TCGGCTCCGTAGTTGAAGATGCCGGCCTCGATGCGACGGGCTTGAGAGGGAGCAATCGGCCTGATGTTATGCGGCGCGCCGGCCGCCATGATCCGGTTCCACAGATCTTCGCCCCGGCTCGGGTCCCGAAGGTAGATTTCGTAGCCCACCTCCCCGGTCCATCCGGTGCGGCAGATGACGACGGGGATGCCGTCGAGGTCGGCCTCCATATTCCAGTAATAGCGGATGCCCAACACCGAATCCCCGAACAGGGCGGCCAGGACATCCTTCGACTTCGGGCCCTGGACCTGGACCGGGTAGACCTCGGGCTCGCGGACCGTCACGTCGAGCCCCGAATTGACGGCGGCGCCCCTGGCCCACAACCCCGCGTCGCTGTCGGCCAGCGCCAGCCACCACTGGTTCTCTCCGATACGGCTCAGCACCGGATCGTTGACGATGCCGCCGTCCTCGGCCGTGATCAGCACATACTTGCCCTGACCGACCGCACATTTGGTCAGATCCCTGGGCGTCAGCGTGTTGATGAAGGCCGAGGCGTCCGGGCCGGTGATCTCCACGACCCGCTCGACGCTGACGTCCCAGAGGGTGACGTGATCGAGCAGATGCCGGTACTCCGCCATTGGCTCATCGTAGTATTTGGGAAGGTACATGTGATTGTAGACGCCATACGCCTTGCACCCGGCGCGGCGCGTAGCCTCAAAGAAGGGCGACCTCCGATGCCGCAAGGAGAAGTAGAAGGTGGTGCTCGCTGTAGAATTCTCTCTCATATCAAAGGCTCCTTGTCTCACACGCGACACGCTTTGGTCGGGGCGTCGAGCATCAAGAGTATCGCTCAAGTGGCCTGCTTGGGCCTGCTTGACAACACCAGGCTGTCAGCGTGCAGGGTTAGGCGCGGGCCCGCGTCCGCTCAGGGTCGTAAGGCGCCTTGATGCTGACCGTGCCGATCTTGCTCTCGCCGCTGGCGCCCGAGGTGACCGTCACGCTCGTGCCCGCCGCCGCCGCATCGGGGTTGAGGTAACCCATCGCCAGGCTGCGGCCGAGGAAATAGCCCCGGTCGGCGGAGGTCACCTTGCCGACCGGCTCGCCGTCGATGCCGATTTCATCGCCCGGCGCCGGCACGAACTCCAGGTCCGGAAACTCGATCGCCACCAGGGTCCGGGTGACGCCCGCGTCGCGCTGACGCAGCAGGGCCTCGCGGCCCGTAAAGTCGCCCTTGTCGAAGCGGACCGTCCAGCCCAGACCGGCCTCAATCGGACTTGTCGTCTCGTCAAGATCGAGCCCATAGAGAGGATATCGCTTCTCGATGCGGACACTGCGCAGCGCGCCCAGGCCGCAGGGGATCAAGCCGTAATCCTTGCCCGCCGCCATCACCGCGTCCCACATGTGCTCGGCGTACTCGCCGGGGTAGAAGAGTTCGTAACCCAATTCGCCCGAATACCCCGTGCGGGCGATCACCGTGTCGGAAACCTCGGCGACAGTCGATCGGGTAAAGCTGAAATAGGGCAGCGCGGCCGTCGACAGATCGGCGTCGGTCAGCTGGGCAACGATCTCCCGTGAACGCGGACCCTGCACGGACAAGTAGGCGCGCCCCGCGCCGAGGTTGGTGATACAGGCGTTCAGCCCCTCCGCCTGCTCGGTCATCCAGGAGGTAATCGTGTCGACGCGGGAGGGCGTCGGGCACAGCCAGTAATGGGTGGGCGACAGGCGAAAGCAGGTGAGGTCGTCGATTATCCCGCCGGCCGCGTTGCAGACCGAGGAATAAAGCGCCTGGCCGCCGGCGAGCCGGGCCGCGTCATTCACCAGCGTCTTCTGTAACAGCTTCTCGGCGTCGCGCCCCTTGATATCGACGATGACCTGGTAATAGACGTCGTAAAGGCCGGCGCTCCGGCGCGTTGCCAGATGCTCCTCCTCTACAGAGGTAAATTTGTAGGCCGCATCGAAGCCAATCCGGTCGACGATCTCCGCGCCCAGCGCGGTGAACTTGTGATAATAGGGTGTGTGCCGTCGCGCCATCCCGTGCCCCCCCTGGACGCATATTAGGAAACTTCTGATCTTGTCTTTGCTCTTGTCTCTCGCGAATCCCGACCGGGCAGGTGATGCTACGGATTGGGGTAATTCGAGACAAGCTTTTTCGAAGCAGGCCTTTGACCAACATTTTCAACAGCGGCATAGCAAGGTGATATGCAACGGCATAATCGGTGCCTGGAGATGATCGCCGGAAAGATCGCCAACCGGGCTTGTAGACGCCATCGGCGTGAGCTAAGGCTCCGTTAATCCCAACAACACGGCGTTCAAGGACAGGCTCGCGCAGGCGCCGGCGAGCCCGGCCCGAGACGGCCTTGCCCCCACGGCGGAGCGCGACACGCGCGACCCGCACGATGTTCGCTCTATCGAAAAACCGCAGGAATAGACTTGCCGTATCGCGTCCAACCACACAATATCGGTTGGCGCTCTTCAGGCGGACCTCGGGTCGGCGTTGTCCGGCTTGGCCCAGAAGCCGCTCCCGTCCGAGCGACGACGAGCGATCTGGACCGCGCCCGGGACGCACCGCCAACGCCCCAAGGGGAGGCTGGATAACAAGTGGCATCCGGCAGCATGGTCGCGCGGGTCAACACGGTAGCGTTCCAGGGCATCGACGTCCTGGACATCGATGTCCAGGTCCAGATGTCGGCGGGGCTGCCCGCCTTCACCATCGTGGGCCTGCCCGACAAGGCGGTGGGCGAGTCACGCGAGCGGGTCCGGGCCGCGTTGAACGCCCTTGGCCTGGCGCTGCCGCCCAAGCGAATCACCATCAACCTGGCGCCCGCCGACGTGCTCAAGGAGGGCAGCCATTTCGACCTCCCCATAGCCCTCGGGTTGCTGGTCAGCATGGGGGTGCTGCCGGGCGATGAGATCGCGGGCTACACCGTCCTTGGCGAGCTGGCGCTTGATGGAGCCTTGACCCGGGTGGCGGGGGTGCTGCCGGCGGCGATCGACGCCAACGCCCGCCACCGCGGCCTGATCTGTCCCGAGAAGTGCGGCGGTGAGGCAGCCTGGGCCGGCGACATCGAGGTGCTGGCGCCGGCCAGCCTGCTCGCCCTCATCAACCACTTCAAGGGCCGCCAGGTGCTCAGCCCGCCGGAGCCCAAGCTCGCCGACGATGACGAGAGTTATCCCGACCTCAAGGACGTCAAAGGCCAGGAGACCGCGAAACGGGCGCTGGAAATCGCCGCCGGCGGCCGCCACAACCTGTTGATGATCGGCCCGCCCGGCGCCGGCAAGTCGATCCTGGCGGCGCGGCTGCCGGGCCTGCTGCCGCCGATGGACCCCGAGGAGGCGCTTGAGGTGAGCATGATCCACAGCGTCTCGGGGCTGCTGGTCGAAGGCCGGATCACGCGGCGCCGGCCGTTCCGCGACCCCCATCATTCGGCTTCGCTGCCGGCGCTCATCGGCGGCGGCGCGCGCGCCAAGCCCGGCGAGCTGTCGCTTGCCCATAACGGCGTTTTGTTCCTGGACGAGCTCCCGGAGTTCTCCAGCCGGGCCCTGGAGGCCCTGCGCCAGCCGCTGGAGACCGGACGCGCGACCATCGCCCGCGCCAACCACCATGTCACCTATCCGGCGCGGGTTCAGTTGGTCGCCGCCATGAACCCTTGCCGGTGCGGCCATCTCGACGACCCCGAACTGGCCTGCCCCCGGGCGCCGAGATGCGCCATCGAATATCAATCGAAAATTTCCGGGCCGCTGTTCGACCGCATCGATTTGCATGTCGACGTGCCGGCGGTGAGCCCCGCGGACCTCACCCTGCCGCCGCCGGCCGAGGGCTCGGCGGAAGTGGCCGCCCGAATCGCCGCCTGCCGCGAGCGCCAGCGCAAGCGCTATTCCCGGCTGTCGCTCGACCCACCGGTCCGCACCAACGCCGAAGCGGACGGCAAGCTCCTGGAAGAAGTCGCCGAACCCGACGCGCAAGGGCGCCGGTTGCTCGCCGAGGCGGCGGAACGCATGAGGTTATCGGCCCGTGGGTACCACCGGGTGCTGCGGGTCGCCCGCACGCTGGCGGATTTTGACCGGAGCGAGCGGGTCGCCCGCATCCACGTGGCCGAGGCGCTCAGCTACCGCCGAATCGTCCTGCCCAGATAAGGCCCGGCTCCCGGCGCCGGACCTCCCGACGTCCCTCAACCGGGTTCGGACTCCAAAACCGTCTCGACAAATAGGTTAATAACCTATACGATACACAACTAACACTTGTATATCTTTCAGTTTTTCATGATGATACGTGTATAGCGATATGGACAATATCTACGTACACGTGTAGCATGGATTAATGATCGGTAAATGAGCACAAGGGGCAGACATGGTGTATGGGGCGGTTCCGCGAAACGGCGCGGGCACGAATCGCGACGGGGAAACATGGTTGCCGCCAAGGGTAGAATTGACCTTCCGCCTTTTGGGCGCCGAGCGGTGAAGGAGTGAGTGGGATGGTGCAGCTCAATGCCGTTACCAAGGCTAAAGCGATCAAGAACTGCCTCGACTATCTCTCGGAAGAGGCCGACCAGGCCGACCTCACGGAAGTCGCCTTGTTCATAGGCGCCGCAGCCGAGGCAGCAGCGGACGCAGCCTTGCGATTGGAGGAACACGGCAGCCGCCGCCTTGTGGCCGTCCCCACCGTCCGAGCCACGGCGCCGGCAGATCGACAAGCGTGACCAAGCCGGCCTCGTTGAGGACGTATTTCATTTCACGGCAATCCTAGTAGAGCGCTGTCAAGCCCGCGCCACCGGCGGTCGGTATGTGCGACGGCACGCCGCGGGTGTGGCCTGTACGTGGCCTGTACGTGCTCTGATTCCAGATCAGCCCGCACTCTGCCTCGCCAGCGCCCGGGTCATGGCCGCCTCTCCTCCATCGACGGCGAGGATATCGGCCCTCGATCACCTCCCGGCCGTGGGAAGCGGGAAATTCACAAGCGACCTCAAAGAACGCCCCCCTCGAGGCGGAGCGATCTCAATCGGACAACCCTTCCCCTCGAGGGAGAGGATGTGGGTGGCGGCGGAGCGATCTCAATCGGACAACCCTTCCCCTCGAGGGAGAGGATATGGGTGGCGGCGGAGCGATCTCAATCGGACAACCCTTCCCCTCGAGGGAGAGGATGTGGGTGGCGGCGGTCCGCGGATTTGGCTGGGACTAGGCCGGCGGTTGGATCATGCGGCCGAGGCGCCTGCCGCCGAAGATGTGGACGTGAAAATGGGGCACTTCCTGGTGGGCGTCGGCGCCGCTATTGGAAAGGAACCGGTATCCCGACCCGGCCACCCCGAGGTCGCGGGCGATCTTGCCGACCGCCCGGACGAAGGCGACAATCTCGGTCTCCGAGGCGTGCTCGGCGAAGTCGTCCACCGACACGTACGGGCCCTTGGGGATGACCAGTACATGGACCGGCGTCTGCGGGTTGACGTCGTGAAACGCGAGAACATGATCGTCCTCGTAGACCTTGTTGCACGGAATCTCCCCGCACAGGATTTTGGCGAACACATTGTTCGCGTCATAGGCCACGGCAGTCTTCCCGCTTGCCAAAAAGTTTAGTCCTTAGGTCTCGATCGCTTTTCCGCTATGCCCGAGACACCCTCGCGGCGGACAAGCTCGGCGAACACCTCCGCAGGCTTGACACCCCTCGCCGCCCACAGCACGAGCAGGTGATACAAAAGGTCCGCGCTTTCCTGAACGAGACGCTCCTTCTTTCCGCCGCTGCCCGCGATCACGGTCTCGACTGCTTCCTCGCCGAACGCCTGCGCGATCTTTTCGGTGCCCCCTTCGAACAGCATCGCCGTGCGCGAGGTTCGCGGATCGCCGCCGCGGCGGCGTTCGATCACCGCATAGAGCCGATCGAGGACGGTGCTATCAGTCTCAGGCTTTGTCACGCGCCAATCTCCAAATTCCACCGGCCTCACTAGCAGATTGCCCTGCTTCTGTCACCGCGCCTGGTCATCGCGGACGGGGATCCCGGCCGCCTTCATGGCGGCCTTGGCCTCGGCGATGGAATGGATGCCGAAATGGAAGATCGAAGCCGCGAGCACCGCGGCGGCATGACCCTCGGTCACGCCCTCGGCCAGATGATCGAGGGTGCCGGCGCCGCCCGAGGCGATGACGGGAATCCGCACGGCGTCGGCAATGGTGCGCGTGAGCTCGATATCGAAGCCAAGACGCGTGCCGTCGCGATCCATCGAAGTGAGCAGGATCTCGCCCGCCCCGGACGCCGCCATACGCTTCGCCCATCCGACCGCGTCGATACCCGTCGCCCGGCGTCCGCCATGGGTAAAGACCTCGAACCGCTCCCCGCCGACCCGCTTGGCGTCGATGGCCACGACGATGCACTGTCGGCCGAATTTTCCGGCGGCCTCCGTCACGAAGTCAGGCCGCTCCACCGCGGCGGTGTTAATCGAGACCTTGTCGGCGCCGGCCAAGAGCAACTTGCGAACATCGTCCGTGGTCCGCACCCCGCCGCCGACGGTGAGCGGCATGAAGCACTGCTCGGCGGTGCCCGCCACCACGTCGTAAATCGTATCGCGGTGCTCATGGCTGGCGGTGATGTCGAGGAAACAGAGCTCGTCGGCGCCCTCGGCGTCATAGAGACGGGCCTGTTCCACCGGATCGCCGGCGTCGACCAGGTCGACGAACTTGACCCCCTTGACGACCCGGCCGTCCTTGACGTCGAGGCAGGGGATAAGGCGCACCTTGAGCATCGGCCCACCCTATTCCTTCATCAGCTCCAGGGCCGCCTGCGCCTCGACCCGCCCGTCGTAAAGGGCGCGGCCGCAAACCACGCCTTCGATGCCCGCCGCCGCCGCCTCCTGCTTCAGCGCCTTGAGATCGTCGAGGCTCGCCACCCCGCCCGAGGCGATGACCGGAGTGCTCAGCCGCCGCGCGAGGTCAATCGTCGCCTCGACGTTCAGGCCTTCGAGCGCGCCATCCCGGTCGATATCGGTGTAGACAATCGCCGCCACTCCCGCATCATCGAAGCTGAGCGCCAAATCGACGGCCTTGACATTCGAGGTCTCAGCCCAGCCTTCGACGGCGACACAGCCGCCACGGGCGTCGACGCCCACCGCGACCCGACCGGGAAAGCGCCTGCAGGCAGTCCTGACCAGCGCCGGGTCCCGAAGCGCCGCAGTGCCGAGGATGACCCGGCTTACGCCGCGCTCCAGCCAGAGCTCGATGGTCTCGAGATCCCGGATGCCGCCGCCAAGCTGCACCGGCAGGTCGACGGCGCCCAGGATGGCGGTAATAGACCGGCCGTTAACCGGCCGGCCGGCGACCGCGCCGTCCAGGTCGATCAGGTGCAGCCACTCGAACCCGGCGGCGGCAAAGGCGCGGGCCTGGGCCGCCGGATCGGTGTTGAACACCGTGACCCGGCTCATGTCGCCCCTGAGCAGCCTCACACAGGCGCCGTCCTTGAGATCGATGGCGGGAAACAGGATCATGCCAACCCTCAAGACAGCTTCTTGTAATAGTGGCGGCCGGCAATGGTTTTCCGCCCGATGCACGCGTAATTCGGATTGGTGCCCCAATGCACGAAACCCAGCGACTCGTACAGCTTTATGGCGGCCGTCTGGGTCTCGCGCACGTCCAGCCACAGAACCTTGAATCCTGTGGCGCGCGCCGCCTCCTCGACCGCCAAGGTGAGCCCCCGGGCGAGGCCGCGACCGCGCGCCCAGGCCGCGATGAAAGCATGCACGAGGCTGGCGGCAAAGGCCTGGGCCTCGTTGTTGCGCGGCTGCCGGACCAACTGCGCCGAGCCGCAGATGGTCCCCTCGAGGCGGGCGACGAACAGCCGACGCTCGGGCACCAACAGCACCCCGCGCCAATAGGCCTCCAGGACCTCGCGCGGCGGCGGCTTGACCCAGCCAAAGCCACCGCCGTCCAGAATCGCGGCCTCGGTGGCCTCGCACAGGTCCGAAAGATCGCTGCCCCTGAAGGCCTCGATCGATCCGACGGATTCGTTCATCTCACGGCCGCCAGCCCAGGAAGTTGGCAATAAGACGAAGACCCGCGCCCTGGCTCTTCTCCGGGTGAAACTGAGTGCCCACCAGGTTATCGCGGCCAACCACGGCGGTAATGGGCCCGCCGTAGTCCACGGTCGCGAGCACGTTCTCCGGGTTGGCGCAGGTGAAGTGATAGCCGTGCACGAAATAGAGATGGGTGCCGGACGGGAGATCGGCGAGCACCGGATGGCTGGACTCGTCGATCTCGATCTCGTTCCAGCCCATATGGGGGATCTTGAGCGTTGCCTCGTCCGGGTCGATCGGGACCACCTCGCCGGCGATCCAGCCGAGGCCGTCGTGAACCCCATGCTCGTGCCCGGTCGTGGCCATCAACTGCATGCCGACGCAGATGCCGAGGAAAGGCTTGGCCTGTCGGATCACCGCTTCCTCCAGCGCCGGCAGCATGTCCGGCAGCGCCGCCAGCCCTTGCCAGCAATCGGCGAACGCGCCGACCCCGGGAAGGACGATGTGGCTGGCCTGCCGGAGCCCCGCCGGATCGGAGGTAACCATGATCTTCCCATTGCATCCGGCTTCGGCGGCGGCGCGCTCGAAGGCCTTCGCCGCCGAACGCAGGTTGCCCGACCCATAGTCGATGATGACGACGGTCATGACGCCTCAGGCTATGGCGACTCTTGCGCCGCGAGGACTTTCATCCGGTCGAAATAGCGCCGCTCGGCCGCCTCCCGCCGATCCCCGGCGACGACGCCGACTTCAACCAAGCCCGACCGCTCCAGCGCGCGGCGGCGCCAGTCATTGGCGCTGTAACCGACCAGGACCAGATAGCCGAGCATCACCGCGGCCTGGCTCAAAGGATCGAAGCCCAGGGCCTCGAGCCCGATGCTGAGCCCAGCCGCCGCCAGAACAAGCATGAGCGCGACAAGCCACATGCGATGCCACAGAGCCCAAAACCCGGTGAACAGACATGCCGGCCAGCAGAAACCTTCCCTCACCAGAACCGCGTCACGGTCCGGGCTGGTCGCTCGGCCGCTCAGATGGACGGTATAAAGCCGCATGAGGAGCCCCGATCCGGCAACCAGAGCTAGCTGTCGAGCGTGCCCTTGGTCGAAGGCACCTCGTCGGACCGGCGCGGGTCGATTTCGACAGCGGCGCGCAGCGCCTGCGCTAGCCCCTTGAAGCAGGACTCGATGATGTGGTGGTTGTTCTCGCCGTAAATATTCTCCACATGCAGGGTCAGGCCGGCATGCTGGGCGAAGGCCTTGAACCATTCCTTGAACAGCTCGGTGTCCATGTCGCCGAGCCGGGGCCGGGTGAAGCTGACCTTCCACATCAGATAGGGCCGGTTCGAGGCGTCGAGCGCGACCCGAGTCAGGGTTTCGTCCATAGGGATCAACGCATCGCCGTAGCGTTTGATGCCGCGGCGGTCGCCCAGGGCTTGGGCGATCGCCTGACCGATGACGATTCCGGTGTCCTCGGTCGTGTGGTGAAAGTCGATGTGCAGGTCGCCCTTGGCCTCGACCTCAAGATCGATCAGGCTGTGGCGCGAAAGCTGTTCCAGCATGTGGTCGAGAAAGCCGATGCCGGTCGAGACCTTCGAGGTCCCGACGCCGTCCAGGTTCACCACGACCTTGACCCGGGTCTCCTTGGTGTTGCGCTCGACTTCCGCCTGGCGCATGACGCGCTCCTCCATGTTGCGCCGCCGTTGTAGCAGGAAGCGCGCGGCGCTGCCAGTCCTCTGACGGACCCGCGCATCAAGGACCACGCCGCTTGTCGCACGTACGAATGCCCGCTATGTTGATTTACTTACCTACTCTACGTTGACTTAAAAACAGGGGCCACGTTTCCTTCCAGAGTCTGGCAGCCTCTGCCACGTTCATGGGGTGCGAGAAGATGCGTTTCCGGTCCTCTGTCCCTGCCGCTCTCCTTTCCGGCATGGCGGCTGTTCTCGTCGGCTGCATGTATGATGTCCCGATGGATGTCGAGCCGGTCGAACAGCGCCCCGCCCTGGACATTCCCGTGGACGCCGATCTGGCGCCAATCGAATTCACGAAGATCAGCGTGAAAATCCCCCGTGGCACGGTGATCGGCGGCTATAGGTTCGTTAGCATTGTGTGCCCCCGACCAGCAATATGGATCTATTGGGAGGCCGGACGGATAACCGCGCGCGATATCGAATTCGCCGACACCTTTTACGAAGAGCTGACCAACGCCAACTACGACGTGGTCGGCGATCCGACCCGTCTGTTCGAACAGGAAAAGGAATTGGCGCGGGCGCTCTACGCGGTGGCCGGCCAGATCACCGACATCCAGATGAATATTTGCGATCAGTACGGAGTAAGCCAGAAGGGCGAGGCCGCCGTCACCGTTGACTGGAAGGTATATTCGAAACTGGAGCGCAAAATCGTCTATGAGATGACGACGAAGGGCTACTTCAAGACCGATCAGGCCACCCCCGGCGGTGATATCATCCTGATCCAGAACGCCTTCGGGAAGGCTGCGGCGAATCTGGCGGCCGATTCCGGGTTCTTCGGGCTACTGAAACAAGAGGCGGGTCCCGAGACCGCCACATTCCAGGGCATGGACATCGCCCGTGTGGCTCTCTTCGAAGGGCCGATCACCAACAACATGAACGACGTGCGTCGCGCTGCGGTCACGATCGAATTTGGGGAGGGAGTACACGGTTCAGGATTCTTCATCACCGGAGACGGCCTCTTGCTCACCAACTTCCATGTCGTCGGAGAAGCCGACAAGGTGCGAGTCGTGTTGTCCAATGGAATAGCCCTTGTTGGCCGGGTTCTCCGGGTGCACAAGCTCCGCGATGTCGCCCTCGTCAAGATCGACATGGAGGGCGCGCACCCCCTGCCGATCCGCACCCGTCCGGCCGATGTCGGGGAGGAGGTCTATGCCGTCGGCACGCCCCTGTCCGATAAGCTGCGGGCTTCACTGACAAAGGGAATCGTCAGCGCGCATCGCATCGAGAAACTCAGCGAACTGCCCATCATCCAGGCGGATGTCGACATACAGCCGGGCAACAGCGGGGGGCCCCTGGTCGATGCTTCGGGAAATGTCGTCGGCATCTCGGTGCGCGGGTACGGGGAGATGTCCATCGGTCTGAACTTCTTCATCCCCATCCAAGACGCCCTGGAGAAGTTGAATCTCCGGCTTGGCGAGCCCGGCCAGGCCTCCTAGCCCTAGCCCGGCCGTGAAGGCAAGCTGGGTTCGCCCGGCTCCCACGGATCCTGAAGGCAAAGCCGGCCAGCACTTCTCATGATCCGGGTTCGCCCGGTGCCGCGCTCGACTTCCACCTGGCCCATGGCTCTCCCGTCAGTCAAGCCTGCCCTTCTCGCAGGAAGCGCCTGAAATCGCCAGCCCATGACACCGTCCCCCGAGGCGCGGAATTTTGTCTTGTGCGAACCGCCCCTTGCTGGCATGGGAAGGGACGCCAAGAAGGCGGGAAGGGGAATACGGCCGGGAGGATGACCATGACCGAACGCCGCTTCGCGGCTGGCGAGATCATCTATCGCCAAGGCGATCCCAGCGATTTCGCCTATGTCATAAAGTCCGGGCAGGTCGCGGTGATGACCGGGACTCCCGGACGGCCGTCGCGCACCGTGCTCGAACCAGGCCAGATATTCGGTGAAATCGGGATCATGACGAACCAGCCTCGTCACCGGACGGCGCGCGCGATCAGCGAAGTCGAAGCCGTGGCGCTGAGCCGTGCCGATTTCCTCGGCCGGCTCAACGCTGAACTCAGCGTGGTGCAGCCCTTTCTCACCAAGCTGTTTGAACACTTGCTCGAAACGGAGGCCATGATACGGCCCGACGTCGCGGCCCAACAGGAGGCCGACGCGCCGCCTATTCCCGCCATCCGCCTGTTCCCCGCCTCGCCCGGCCTCGCCAAACAGCTTCCGTCCAGGGGCATCGGGGTCGAGCGACTGCCGTTCCGCGTTGGCCGCAAACCGGAAAAAGGCGAGAGGCCGCCGCGCGGCGGCCAGGAGCTTGCGATCAGGGATTCAAAGCCGTTCTCCATATCGCGCCGCCATTTCACGATCGAAGCGGCCCAGCGCGGCCTCATCGTCCGCGACGAGGGCAGCCATCTCGGCACCATTGTCAACGGCGCCAAGATCGGCGGCCCGCTGAGCAACGACACCGCCGTGCTCAAGAGGGGCGAAAACGAGATCATCGCCGGCCCGGTGTCCTCACCCTTCCGCTTTCGCGTTGTCGTCACGACCAATTAGCCGCCGGGTGCGGGCCGCGCCGGGCGAAGGCCGGCGCGATCACTCTTGATCCCGGACTGGAAAATCCCACATCGTCTGATATCCTTGCGGCCCGGCCGCTCCAGCCCCGGAGCCGGCCCGCCAATCAAGGAACCGCGCCTGACATGGATGAACATCTCTGGCACGGCACGACCGTGTTGTCCGTGCGCAAGGACGGCCAGGCAGTCATCGCCGGCGACGGGCAGGTCACCTTCGGTCAGACCATCATCAAGTCGAACGCGTGCAAGGTCCGCCGCCTCGCCGACGGACAGGTGATCGTGGGGTTCGCGGGCGCCACCGCCGACGCGCTCACCCTGTTCGAGCGGCTCGAGGGCAAGCTCGACCAACATCCCGGGCAACTCACCCGCGCCTGCGTGGAGCTCGCCAAGGACTGGCGCACCGACCGTTACCTCCGGCGGCTGGAGGCGATGATGGCGGTCGTCGACAAATCGACCTCGCTGGTGCTGACCGGCACGGGCGACGTGCTCGAGCCCGAGGACGGGCTGATCGGCATCGGCTCCGGCGGCCCCTACGCCCTGGCCGCGGCGCGCGCCCTGATCGACGACGACTCGCTGGATGCCGAGGCCATCGCCCGCAAGGCCATGAAGATCGCGGCCGGTATCTGCATCCACACCAACGCCGAACTGGTGATCGAATGCTTATGAAGGCCCCCAATCCCGCCGCCTTCAGCCCCCGAGAGATCGTTTCCGAGCTGGACCGCTTCATCATCGGCCAGAACGAGGCCAAGCGCGCCGTCGCCATCGCCCTTCGCAACCGCTGGCGGCGCCTGCAGTTGCCCGAGGAGCTGCGCGAGGAGGTGTTGCCGAAGAACATCCTGATGATCGGCCCCACCGGCGTCGGCAAGACCGAGATCGCCCGCCGCCTCGCGCGCCTGGCGCAGGCGCCGTTCCTCAAGGTGGAGGCGACCAAGTTCACCGAGGTCGGCTATGTCGGCCGGGACGTGGAGCAGATCATCCGCGACCTGCTCGAGATCTCCATCACCATGGTGAGCGAACGCCTGCGCAAGGAAGTCACGCCCAAGGCCGAGCTGCAGGCCGAGGAACGGCTGCTGGACGCCCTGGTCGGCCAAAAAGCCAGCTCGGATACGCGCCAGAAGTTTCGCAAAATGCTGCGCCAAGGCGAGATCAACGACAAGGAGATCGAGATCCAGGTCGCCGACAACAGCTTCGGCCAGCTGCCGACCTTCGACATCCCGGGCATGCCGGGCGCGAGCATGGGAATGGTCAATCTGAACGACATCTTAGGCAAGGCGTTCGGCGGGCGCACCAAGCCCCGCCGCATGACCGTGGAGGAGTCCTACGATGTCCTCGTCGCCGAGGAGAGCGACAAGCTGCTGGACCAGGACTCCGTGGTTCAGGAGGCGATCCAGACGGTCGAGCAGAACGGCATCGTGTTCCTGGACGAGATCGACAAGATCTGCGCCCGCTCCGAGCGGTTCGGCGCCGACGTGAGCCGCGAGGGCGTGCAGCGCGACTTGCTGCCGCTCATCGAGGGCACCACCGTCGCCACCAAGCACGGCACCGTCAAGACCGACCACATCCTGTTCATCGCCTCGGGCGCGTTCCACATGGCCAAGCCGGCCGACCTGCTGCCCGAGCTCCAGGGCCGGCTGCCGATCCGGGTCGAGCTCAAGGCGCTCACCCGGGACGACTTCGTGCGCATCCTGCACGAGCCCGAGAACAGCCTGATCATCCAGTACACGGCATTGCTCGGCACCGAGGAGATCACCCTGAAGTTCACCGACGAGGCCGTCGACGAGATCGCCACCCTGGCCGCCGAGATCAACCAGAACATCGAGAACATCGGCGCCCGGCGGCTGCACACGGTGATGGAGCGGCTCCTGGACGAGATCAGCTTCAACGCCACCGACCGGCCCCGGACCACCATCACCATCGACGCGGACTATGTCCGCGAGAAGGTCGCGGACCTCGCCAAGGACACGGACCTGAGCAAGTTCATTTTGTGAGGCCGCCGGCGCGCCCCGAAACAGAGGAGGCGAAAGACCCGGGGAATCGAGGGAGCGAGACGCCCTCTTGAGGCCCGCCCTTGAATCCTACCCTCCCTCCTCCTTAATCCTACCCTCCCTCCCCCTTGCGCAGCTCCGCCAGCAGCCGCTCCACCGTCTCCTCCGGCAACTTCCCGATGCGCGCCGCCAGCCGGTTGGCGAGCTCGGTCGCCCGGGGGCTCAGGCCCGCGGTGTCGACGACCGGGCGCGGATGGCTCAGGCGGGCCAGGCGCTGGAGCTCCTCCGCTTCGTCCCAGATGATCCCGAAATAGGCGCAGACCTGCCGGACCAGGCCGGGGCCGGGGCGGCCGCGCCGGCCGTGCTCGAGGGCCGAGAGATAGGCGGGCGAGAGCTGAAGGCCGGCCGCCATGCGTTTCAAGGTGACGCCGCGCAACGCCCTGAGCTCGCGGACCCGGGCGCCGAACGGAGTCATGAAGGCGTCCCCCCCATCACCGGTCCCGGCCGGCCGACGGGCTCAACGCGGGCCATGCGACCCGCTATGAATCGGGCCCTATGGACCGGGGGCGGAACCATCGGCAGGCCCTGGATGCCACGCACCGCCCTGGGCCGGCGCGCCCTCACCGCCGCCGCTTCAGCAGCACATAAAGCGCGCCCGCGCCGCCATCCTTCGGCCGGGCGGGGCAAAACGCAAGCACCAGGGCCCTGTTCTCGGGTTGGTTGAGCCAGCGCGGCACGGCGGCGCGCAGCACGCCGAGCGCCTGCCTTGGGTCTCCCCCTTGCCGGTGACGACCAGGACTGAACGCCGATCCGCCTTGCGCGCGCCGTCGAGGAAGGCGTGGAGCGCCCGCCACGCCTCCTCCTGGGTCAGGCCGTGGAGGTCGATGCGGGCCTCGATCTCGAGCTGGCCGCGGTGCAACCGCCGGAGCGTGCGCTTGTCGACGCCGGGTGCGACGCCGGGGCCGAGCTCGGGAAGTTCGCCCGCCGGGCGCGGCGCGGACGCGGCTTGAGCCGGCCGTGTCGGGGTCTCGGGCCCCGGGCGTTGCGCGGACGGTCGCTCCTCCGGGATCGAAATCCTGCGTCCCGATAGCGGCCTGACGTCGCGCATGACCTCCTGCCACAGGCGGGCCTCGTCTCCCTCGACGGTGCGCCGGCGCGAGCCCCGCCGGTCGCCTTTCCCCGCCCCGCTCATGGGCCGGACTCCCCGTCCACCAGCACGATGTGGAGCCGCCGCGGCCCGTGCGCGCCGATCTGCATGGTCTGCTCGATATCGGCGCTGCGCGACGGTCCCGTGATGAGGCTGACCGTGCGGGGCATCGACCAGGCGCCGTCCCCCGCATTGCGCCGGCGCAGCCTCGCCCAGGCCTCCTCATAGGGTCCCACCACCTGGCTCGCGCGCAGCACCACAATATGGGTCTCGGGAAGGAGGGTAAGGCCGGTCGGGCTCTCAGGACCCGAAAGCAGCATGCAGGTCCCGGTCTCCGCGATGCCCGCGAAAGCGGCGGTGAGGCTGACCGCGTCCGCGTCCCCGGCCGGGCCGCGGCTGATCCGGAGCGCGGCAACAGGGCCGGCTCCCTTGCGGGGTGGGCCGCCGCTTGTTACTTCTGCCAGTAGAAGGGAGAGAGCAGGATGATAACGGTGAACAACTCCAGCCGTCCTATCAGCATGAGCAGTGACAACACCCATTTGCCAGCAACCGGTATTTGCGTGTAGTTGTCTGTCGGACCCACATCACCGAGGCCGGGACCTATGTTGGCCAGCGTCGCCGCCACCGCACCAAGAGCCGTTGGCATATCCAGCCCAATGATGGCCATGACAAGTACCCCCGCGACAAACACGAGCATGAACAGGACGAAGAA
>JACZXZ010000037.1 GCA_022571365.1 Pseudomonadota bacterium
CATGAAAATCACATCGTCGCCAAGGCAACGAGTTCAGTTGATCTGGGCGCTTGTGTCGAGTCTAATTTACCGCTCATGTTTGCGGCCTTGCCCGCGACGTTATCGACAGGAAAGCCAGGATCGAAATGTCATTACAACGGCAAGCTCGACCGGCCGCGTTTGACTGCCGGAGTGTTGTCCTCGGCAGAACGTTCAGCGATAGCCCGGGATGCTCTACCCCACGAACAAAACACTCGAGTGATTGGAGCTTGGGATTTCTCACGAGATATTGGGGGTGGGGCACTCACCGATGTGGGTCCCAACGGGCTTCACGGGAATACGGTCAACCTGCCTTCACGCGGATGCAAAGGTTACAACTGGAGCGGAGCCGAACAGAACTGGCGCCACGCGCCCCAGGAATACGGCGCCATCCATTTCCACGACGACGACCTCTACGACGCCGGCTGGGAAGCGGACTTCGAATACGTGGTGCCGGAAGACCTGCGCAGCGCCGTCTATGCGGTGCGCCTGAAGGCCGAGGACGACGAGTGGTACGTCACCTTCTTCGTCCGCCCGCCCCGGGGCACCACCACGTCGAAGCTCGCCTTCCTGGCCTCGACGGCGACCTACATGGCGTATTCGAACTACCATTGGATGCTGCACGAGCGCTACTCCGAAGTCGCCGAGACCCTCTGGACGACGCTCGACAAGGGCGACGTATTTCTGCAGGAACACGCCGAGTTCGGGCTGTCGACCTACGACACCCATTCCGACGGCAGCGGTGTGCGCTATGCCTCCCGGCTGAGGCCGGTGCTCAACATGGCGCCAAAGACGCCGCTGTGGAGCTTCAATCCCGATACCCACATCCTCGCCTGGCTCGAGGAGAAGGGCATCGAGTACGACGTGATCACCGACGAGGACCTGCATCACGAGGGCGTTGGGCTGCTCGAGCCCTACCGCGCCGTCATCACCGGCACGCACCCCGAGTACTATACGACCCCGATGTGGGACGGGTTGCGGGCCTATCTCGCGCGTGCCGGACGGCTGATCTATCTCGGTGGCAATGGCTTCATCTGGCGCTGCGCGTTCTCGCCGGAGACGCCGGGCGTGCTCGAGCTGCGCCGGGCCGAGGACGGCATCCGCTACCGCGACGAGGAGCCGGGCGAGTATTACCTCGAGTTCACCGGCGAGTACGGCGGCTTGTGGCGACGCCTCGGCATGGCGCCGCAGGCACTGGTGGGCGTCGGCGCGGTCGCGACCGGCTTCGACGTCTCGGGCTACTACCGGCGCAAGGAGGCGAGCTTCGACCCCCGCGCCAGCTTTATCTTCAAGGGGATAGGAGACGACGAGCTGATCGGCGATTTCGGCATCCTGGGCGGCGGCGCGAGCGGCTCGGAGATCGACAAGGCCGATCTGGCGCTGGGGACGCCTCCGCATGCTCTGGTTGTTGCCAGCTCGGAAGGCCATTCGGCAAACACCTACCTGGTGCCCGACGAGACCGGCTTCCACCATTGCGCCATGGACGGGGCGCAGAACCCGGAAATCCGGGCGGACATGACGTTCTTCGAGACGACGCGCGGCGGCGCCGTGTTCTCGGTCGGCTCCATCGCCTGGGCCGCGAGCCTGCCGCACAACGGCTTCGACAATAACGTGGCGCGGATTTCCGAGAACGTGGTGCGCCGCTTCCTCGAACCCGATCCCTTCCCCATGCCCGATTAGGAAATTTCGATTCCCCCCGGACAGGTGCCGGCTCAATGCCCGATGAAGCGATTGAACGGAGACGGCCGCCCGGCGCTCGGCTTTCGCGCCTCGCGGCAAAACTCTTCGAGTTCCGCGCGCCCCTCATCCCAGAACACGGACATCAACGTCAGGATGAAGTCCGACTGGCCAAGCTGTTCGCCCTCGCTGTTGATCCGGACGAAGACTTCGGCGACCTGTTCCTCGTCGACGCCCGTTGCAAGCTGGAGGGCCGTCACCGGGAAACTGGTGAGGCTGTGCAGCCTTCCGATTGCCGCTTTTACCTTCCTGGTTTCCTCCAGAGAAAGCTCACGGGTGGTCGCAAGGCCGGAGACGAATCGATCTGCAAATTCGTCGACGAGGAGCTGATCCCCTGGGAAGTCGAAGCCGAGATGAACGGCGGCCTGCTGCCCGAGAAGGTGCGGGCGCGTCACCGCAGGCTCATGCGTCGTCACAGCCGTGGGGATATAATGAGCCTCGTCCTTGGGTATATGAATGAGCCTCGTCGGGCTTCGGAATTGCGAGGGGCATTCCTGAACGGGAGAAAGTGATGGCTGTCATCGCGGATATGGTCGAACGCCCCGGCGGTAAGGCCAGGCATATTTCCCATACGCTGCCGGCGTGGACCTATGACAACGCCGAATTCTTCGATCTCGAACGATTTCCTGAACAGGGCTGAAGCGCGGAAAGGAGAGCCTTATGACTTACCAAAAATTCCATTATTCGTTTCGCAAATCCCCCTTTTTCCAGGCGACACAACGCCACGGGTGCCAAGGCTACGATGTCTATAACCACATGTACCTGCCCGATTATTACAACGATCCCATCGATGAATACTGGGCGCTCGTCAACGACGTCACCCTTTGGGACGTCAGCGTGGAACGGGTCGTGGAGATCACCGGCCCGGACGCCTCGGCCTTCATCAACACGCTGACGCCCAGGGATCTGACCAAATGTGCGGTCGGTCAGGGCAAGTATGTGCTGATCACGGCCGAGGACGGCGGCATCGTCAACGACCCGGTGCTGAGCCGTATCGGAGAGAACCAGTGGTGGCTGGCGCTGGCCGACAGCGACGCGGGGTTGTGGGCCAGGGGCGTCGCCGCCAATTCGGGGCTCGACGTGACGGTCCGCGAGCCCGAGGTCTACCCGGTCCAGGTCCAGGGCCCGAAGTCGAAGGATGTCATGGTCGCCCTGTTCGGGGATTCGGTGTTGGGCATCCGCTATTACTGGACCATGGAGGCCGACCTCGACGGCATCCCCGTCGTCATCTGCCGCACCGGCTGGACGGGCGAAGTGGGCTACGAAGTCTACCTTCGGGACCCGAGCCGGGGCGAAGAGCTGTGGAACCGGATCATGGAAGCCGGCGCGCCGCACAATATCCGACCCATCGCACCGTCCGATATCCGCCGCGTCGAGGCCGGCATTCTCAATTACGGCTCCGACATGACCATCGAGAACAACCCCTTCGAGGTGGGGCTGGATCGGCTGGTTGACCTGGACCAGGAAGCCGACTTCATCGGCAAAGAGGCCCTCAAGCGCATCAAGGCGGAGGGGGTTAAACGCATGCTGGTAGGCGTGGAGATTCATGGCGACAGATTGCCGGAGGGCAATTATGACCGCTGGCCGGTGAAGCGCGACGGGGCAAGCATCGGAAGAGTTACGATCGCCGTTTACTCGCCGCGACTGGAGAGGAACATCGGCTACGCCTGGGTGCCCATCGAATACAGCGGCTTGGGAACTAAGCTTACGCTCGAAACACCAGAGGGCGAAACCACGGCGACGGTGGTGGAAAAACCCTTCGTCGATGCGAAGAAGAAGATTCCCGCGTCGTGATCCGCTTCGACGAAAGGCGAGGCAGATGGTAGCCGACCTCCCCAAGAGGGTTTTTGCCTCGCCGGAGAATCGGGATTCAATCAACCTCGTGGGGATTTGGGATCAGGCGAAGCACCTCGACATGGAAACTATAGACTGCCCTTGGAAGCCGCGTAGGAGGTATCGCTGCGACGGGGCGGCGGACGGGCGGGGATACGCCGAGGAGATGGATCGCCGTCTTGCGAGTCGTCGTGGACGAGAGTGGCGACGCGGTCCATTCGCGCGTGGTGCCGGCCCGCGAACCGACACGCCGCAGGGTCGAAACGTGACCCTTCCGGCCCCCGCTGGGTTCCGGTGACTGCCGCCGCCGACGGGGACAAAAGCTGACGGAAAGAGTGGGAGATGACGGAAAGAGTGGGAGATGATGGCGCGTAACCCTCTTGCAAAGCAACCGGAGCTGCCCGGCGCGGTGCCGGGCGACGCCCCTGCGGTGAAACGGCAGATCATCAGCTTCCTGGAAGGATTTTCGATCGAGATCATGCCAAGGGCGGCGGCCCAGATGGCGTCGGTCCGGGACCATCTGCAGCCGGAAACCAAGGTATATGTGACCTTCGTTTCGGGCTCCGATTTCGCCGATGTCATCGCCACGGCAAAACGGCTCAGGCAGGAGGGCTTCAATCCTGTGCCCCATTTCGCGGCCCGCGGCATAGCCAGCCGTGAGCAGTTTGAGGAACAGCTGAAACGCGTTTGCACCGAGGCCGGGGTCGATGAGGTGCTCGTCATCGGCGGCGACCTGGGCAAGCCGGTGGGTCAATTCCACTGTTCGATGCAGCTTCTGGAGACCGGCTTATTAGACAAATACGGCATCCGTCGCATTGGTGTCGCCGGTCATCCCGAGGGCAACCGGGATATCGGCGAGGCGGGGCTCGGCGAAGCCTTGGCGCAGAAGAACGACTTTGCCAGGCGCACGGAAGCGGAGATCTATATCATGACCCAGTTCTGCTTCGAGCCGGCGGCGATCATCGCCTGGGACAAGACAATCCGCGCGCAGGGCAACAAGCTTCCGATCCACGTGGGAGTCCCTGGCACCACGACCGTGAAGAGCCTGATCGGCTATGCCAGAACATGCGGTATCGGTCCATCCTTGCGGGTGCTGACGCGCAACCTCGACAATGTGGCGAAGCTTGCCAGAATATCGACCCCGGATCGGCTCGTGACGGAGCTCGCCCGCTATAAGGCTGCCGATTCCGGCTGCGGCATCCGGCAGGCCCATTTCTATCCCTTCGGCGCCCTCGCGCGCACCGCACGCTGGCTTGACGCGGTCAGGCACGGCAACTTCACCATGCGTGCCGACGGCAAGGGCTTCACCGTCTAGTGCGGGCTAGTGCGGGCTAGTGCGGGCGCGTCACCGCAGGCTCATGCGTCGTCACAGCCGTGGGGATATAATGAGCCTCGTCCTTGGGTATATGAATGAGCCTCGTCGGGCTTCGGAATTGCGAGGGGCATGCTTGAACGGGAGAAAGTGATGGCTGTCACCGCGGATATGGTCGAACGCCCCGGCGGTAAGGCCAGGCATATTTCCCATACGCTGCCGGCGTGGACCTACAACAACGCCGAATTCTTCGATCTCGAACGCGAGCACATCTTCATGCGCACCTGGCAGCTCGTCTGCCACGTGAGCGAGGTGGCGGAGCCCGGCGACTACGCCACCCTCGATCTATCGGGGGAGCGGGTCTTCGTCATACGCGGCCAAGACGGGAGGCTGCGCGCCTTTTTCAACGTTTGCCGCCACCGCGCCCACGCCGTGGTCAAAGAACAGAGCGGGCATTGCAAGAACCTGATCCGCTGTCCCTATCACGGCTGGACCTATGACCTGGCGGGAAATCTAAAGGCGGTGCCGCACGAGAAGGACTTTCCCGGCCTCGACAAAGCCCAGTACGGCCTCAGACCGCTCGATATCGAGGTCTTCCTTGGATTCGTCTTTACCCGGCTCGGTGGCTCGGGGCCGCGCGTCGCCGAGCTCATGGCGCCCTACCGCGACGAGCTCGAACTCTACCGCATCGACGAGGTGCAGCCCATCGGCAAGAACTGGCATGAAGAGACCGGGGTCGACTGGAAGAACGTGATGGACAACTTCCTGGAAGGCTATCACATTCCGACCGGCCACCCGGGGCTTTACCGTCTGTTCGGCAACCATTACGAAGTCGAGACCCGTGAGGGCGGTGTGGCACGGGCCTACTCGTGGATGCGCGACAAGCCGTCAACCAATTGGAGCGAACGGCACTACCAGAAGCTCCTCCCCCCAGTGGAGCACCTGCCGGAGGAGCGTCGCCGCGCCTGGGTTTACTACAGCATGTTTCCGAATCTGGCGTTCGACCTTTATCCGGACCTGATCAGCTATTTCCAGGTGCTGCCAACGGGACCGGGGCAGTCCGTGCTGCGCTCCCGCGCCTATGGCCACCCAGACAAGCGGCGCGAAATGCGCGCCGCGCGCTACCTGAACATGCGGATCAACAAACAGGTCTACCGCGAGGACGTCCGGCTGACTCGGTCGGTCCAGGGCGGCCTCGCCTCGCGCAGCTATTCCGCCGGCGTTCTCTGCGCGAGGGAGGCCTGCGTCAAGCAGTTCCACGACGGCATTCGCGCCGTCCTACCTGTCGCAGGTTGTATCGAGCCGCCCGAGCCCGGCTCGATGGCCGGGCTCGACAGCCCACGCGCCATGTGATAATCCGGCGCTATCAGACGGCCCCTAAACGTGGTAAGACGCTCAAAATATGACCAAAATATTACAAGGGAGGTAGAAGGGAGGTAGACATGACAAAAACACACGGAAAAGTGGACAAAGACGCGTTCATACGCGAACTCGTGAAGGGAAGGTTCAGCCGCCGCCAGTTCAACAAGACGCTGTCGGCCGCCGGTCTCGCGGTGGCGACGCTTCCCCTTATCCCCCGGGGCGCGTCGGCCCAGGAGGAGGCGATCTATTTCACCTGGTCAGGCTACGAGATTCCGGAACTTCAGCCGAGCTACGTCGAAAAGCACGGGGTCACTTCGGACGCCGTCATATTCGCCGACGAGAACGAGGCCTTCCAGAAGGTGCGCGCCGGCTTCACCCCCGACGTGATGCACCCTTGCAGCCCGATGGTGCCGCAGTGGCGGGACGCAGGCCTGATTCAGCCCATCGATACCTCCCGCCTGTCGAACTGGCCCGACGTCTTCCCCACCCTCAAAACGTTGAAAGATACCCGATTTGAGGGGCAGCAGTGGTTCGTGCCGTTCGACTGGGGACGGACCTCGATCACCTACCGCACGGATCTGGTGGATATCGAGGAGGAATCCTACGGCTTACTTTGGGACGAGCGCTACAAAGGCCGCCTGGCCGTCTTCGACTCGATCGATGAGACGGTCTTCATCACAGCGATCTATGCAGGACTCGATCCCTGTAACATGGGCGACGAAGAGCTCGAAACGGTCTTCGCCCTCCTGCGGGAGCAGCGACCGCTGCTTCGCTTCTATGCGGGGAGCGAGACCGAGATGACGCAGGCAATAGCGGCGGGGGAGGTCGTCGCGGCCTTAACCTGGGACAGCGGGGCGGCGGCGCTCATAGACGAGGGGGTTCCGGTGAAGTTCATGAGCCCGAAGGAAGGGGTCGAGACCTGGGTGTGCGGGCTCGTACTGCTCAAGGACGCCCCGAATCCCGACAAGGCCTACGACCTGATCGACGCCATGCTCGACCCAATCGCCGGCGAGTTCCTGATCACCGACTACTGGATCGGTCACTCGAACCAAGCGTCGTTTGACCGGGTAAGCGACGAGACGCTGGCCGTCACCGGGCTTCCGAGAGACCCCACGGAGCTCCTGAACTCGGGGGTGATGTACTGCCGCTTCAAGAATAAGGACAAGGTCGTCGAGATGTTCCAACAAATGAAGGCCGGATTCTAGGCGCCCGATCGCCTGTGCGTGCAACGCCCCCGTCATCGACGGGGGCGTTGTTGTGCGAGGGCTCAGTGCCATGATCGAGGAGCTGTGGTTGGGCCTCTTGATCAACCCGCGGGACTTCGACCGGGAGACGGCGAAACAGACCTGCCGCCTCTTCCTGGTCAGCGTTTTTCCGGCCGAGTCCGCCGACCGCGAGCGGTCGGCGGCCTAACTGTGCGCAGGGGAGAGGGCCGTTTGTCGCCCAGAAGCCCGTCATGAGTCCGAAGGTCGGCGACGCCGAAATTTGTCCTTGCGGGAAGGGAATCGTCGCGGGCCAGTTCCACAATGGCATCCGCGCCGTCCTACCGGTCGCAGGTTGTATCGAGCCGCCCGAGCCCGGCTCGATGGCCGGGCTCGACAGCCAACGCGCCATGTGATAATCCGGCGCTATCAGACGGCCCCTAAACGTGGTAAGACGTTCAAAATATGACCAAAATATAAGGGAGGTAGAAAGGGAGGTAGACATGACAAAAACACACGGAAAAGTGGACAAAGACGCGTTCATACGCGAACTCGTGAAGGGAAGGTTCAGCCGCCGCCAGTTCAACAAGACGCTGTCAGCCGCCGGTCTCGCGGTGGCGACGATGCCTCTTATCCCCCGGGGCGCGTCGGCCCAGGATGAGGCGATCGTTTTCACCTGGGGCGGCTATGAGCTCCCGGAATTCCACCAGACATATATCGACAAGCATGGCATGAGCCCCAATTTCGTCCTCTTTGGCGATGAGGACGAGGCGTTCGCAAAGGTGGCGGCCGGGTTCAGACCGGACCTCTCCCACCCTTGCAGCCCGCTGACCAAGAAGTGGCGCGATGCTGGCCTCACCCAGGCCATCGACACCTCGCGTCTCTCGAATTGGCCCGACATTTTTCCGTCGCTGCAGAACCTAGAGGGCACGCAGTTCGACGGCGAGCAATGGTTCATGCCGTTCGACTGGGGCCGGACCTCGATCACCTATCGCACCGACTTGGTCGACATCGAGGAGGAATCCTTGGGGCTCTTGTGGGATGAACGGTATGCAGGCCGTCTCGCCGTGATCGACGCGGCCGGCGACACCTTGGCCATCGCGGCGATCTACGCGGGCATCGACCCCTTCAATATGAGCTCAGAAGAGCTCGATATGGTGGTGGACCTGTTGAGAGAGCAGAGGCCGCTCTTGCGCATGTACACCAACGACCTGACCTCCGTCGCGCAGGCGCTGGCCTCGGGAGAGCTCGTCGCGGCCTTGACCTGGGACGATACGGCAGCGGGTCTGAAGGCCGAGGGCATTCCTGTGGAGTTCATGAAGCCGAAGGAGGGCGTGCTCACCTGGGTGTGCGGGCTCGTACTGCTCAAGGACGCCCCGAATCTGGACAGGGCCTACGACGTGATCGACGCGTTCATCGACCCAAGCGCCGGACAGTACCTCATCTCCGAGTACGGTTACGGCCACTCGAATGCGAAGTCCTTCGAGCTCGTCAGTGACGAGCGCCTCGCGGAACTCGGAATCCCCAAAGACCCCACCGAGTTGCTTTACAGCGGCGTCTTCTTCCAACTCTTCAAGGAATACGAGAAGACCATCACCATGTTCGAAGAGGTGAAGGCCGGGTTCTAGATTCTAGGCGCCCGATCGCCTGTGCGTGCAACGCCCCCGTCATCGACGGGGGCGTTGTTGTGCGAGGGCTCTATGCCAGATCGATGGGTTGGGGGCGATCAGCATGCCGCGCGGACTCGATTCGCCGCCGACCGATCCGGACCTGCCCTTCCGCCGTGAACATATTGTGCTCGATGCGTCGGTCTAGATAAGGGTTCCATGACCATTGCCCATCCGTGCTGGACCGTGGAGACCAACCGAGCCATCCTATCTCCAGCCAAAGGCGACGGCGCGCGCCACCCGAGGCCGTGATATGGCAATAGCCGGCCGCACTGGTGCATAATCCAACCCCATCCGCGTTGCCTCGCGGCGACGCGCAGCACAACCAGGGAGCTCAGCATGGCCACGCAAACCGTCATCCGTTTGAACGGCAACGGCCCGGAGGGTGAGGGGCTCGAATTCTGGGGGCACATGGAGTCCGAGAACATCGTCGCGGGCAACCCGGTCGAATCCGGCCATAACTATTTCACCGACAACACCGGGCAACTCACCGCCGGGGTGTGGGAGTGCACACCCTGCACGTCGGAGATCGACAGCTACCCGGTCGACGAGTTCTGCTTCATCCTGAGCGGCACGGTGGTCATCACCGACGCCGACGGCCACGCCGAAACGTTCAAGGCGGGCGAATGCTTCGTCGTTCCCAAGGGCCTGAAGTGCACGTGGCACATGCCCGAAACGACACGTAAGTATTACGTGATCTTCAAGGATAAGACCGGGGCGAAGCAGACGGCGGTCGAGTAGTCCCACCCCCGCCCTGTTCGGCGCCGGCTGCGCCGGGCTGATCGGGTCGCCGCCCGCAATCAATGCCATGGATCTATGGGTTTCGGCACGAGCCTCTCGATCCGCTCTGAGAAGGGCCGTCCAAAGAGCGGTGAGACATACCCGTTCGCCCTGCCCTTGCCGGAAGGCCCAGCGAGGGGGCCGGACGGCCTATGACCGGTCCACTGTTCAAGGAGTTGCCGCATGACCTACCCACTCTCCAAAGGCGCCCGGGCTTGGCAGGAAAAAGTCCGCAAATTCGTCGACGAGGAGCTGATCCCCTGGGAAGTCGAAGCCGAGATGAACGGCGGCCTGCTGCCCAAGAAGGTGCGGGCGCGTCACCACAGGCTCGTGCGTGAGCTCGGGCTGGGGGCGATCAGCATGCCGCGCGAACTCGGCGGCGGCGGGCTGACCATGCTCGAACAGACGGTGGTCTCAGAACAGGTCGGCCGGGTCACCAACGCGCTCGGCTGGTGCGTCCGGCACCCGCCCAGGTTTCTCGCCGATGTCGCCACTCCCCACCAGATGGAGACCTGGGTGCGCCCGGTGATCGAAGGCCGGCGCCACGAGTGCTATGCCATCACCGAGGCCGGGGCGGGCTCCGATGTCGGCGCCATCGCCACCACGGCCGCGCGCGACGGCGACCACTACGTCATCAACGGCGAGAAGTGGCACGTGACCGGCGGCGGGGCGGCCGACCATTTCACCCTCCAGGCCAAGCTGACGGAAGGCGCCCACGCCGGCGCCCACGCCCTGTTCTTCGTCGATCTGGACAGCCCCGGGGTAAAGTTGGTGCGCACGCCAGCCTACACCCACACCTACGCGGTGCAGCACCCGATCTTCGCGTTCGAGAACGTCCGCGTGCCGGCGGCCAACCTGATCGGCACCGAGGGCGACGGCATGGAATACACGCGCGAGTGGTTCCGTCACGAGAGGCTGATGATCGCGGCGCGGTGCTGCGGCGCGGCCGGCCGCCTGATCGACGAGGCCACGGCCTTCGCCAAGGAGCGCCGCGCTTACGGACACCCCATCGCGGACTATCAGGCGATCCAGTTCATGCTGGCCGACAGCCTGACCGAGCTGTGGGCCGCCAGGTTGATGACCTATCGGGTCGCCGAGGCGATCGACGCCGGCGAGGACGTCAAGGTGCTCCACGGCCAGTGCTCGATGGCCAAGCTCTATGCCTCGGAAATGGCCAATCGGGTGGCCGACCGGGCGGTTCAGATCTTCGGCGGCCGCGGCTATATGCGCGAGAACGTGGCCGAGCGCTTCTACCGCGAGCTCCGCGTGGACCGTATCTGGGAAGGCACCAGCGAGATCCAGCGCCTGATCATCGCCCGCGGCTTATACAAGCGGGGCCAGCGGGCGCTGGTCGAATAGCCATGCCTCGCCACCTGTAGCGCGCCGGCGCGGCCGTCGCGCCCCCGGCCGAGGGGACGACCCGGCCCATCGCCAAGCCGGACCTTGTGCCACATGCCTCGAATCCAGCGCGCCGGCGCCGCGTTTTCCTTGGCCGAGATGTGACCGCCGGTCAGGCGCGCGTTTCCCCGTCCGAAGTCAGCAGCGACCCGTACAATTCCGGCCGGCGGTCGCGGAAAACCCCCCAGCTGGCGCGGTAGGCGCTGATCTGGTCGAGATCGACGCTGGCGGTGAGCACCGCCTCTTCCTCGCCCGCCTCCGCCAGGAGGGCGCCGGTATGATCGGCGATGAAGGAGCCGCCGTAGAAGTCGATGGCGACGCTGTCGCCCTGCTCGTGCCCGATGCGGTTGGAGGCGATGACCGGCATGGCGTTGGCGGCCGCGTGGCCCTGCATGACGCGTTGCCAGGCGCCCTTGCTGTTGACCTCAGGATTCTGCGGTTCGGAGCCGATGGCGGTGGGGTAGAGCAGCAGCTCCGCGCCCTTGAGCGCCATGACCCGGGCGGCCTCCGGAAACCACTGGTCCCAGCAAATTCCCACGCCGAGGCTGGCGTAGCGGCTGTTCCAGGTCCGGAAGCCGGTGTCGCCGGGATTGAAATAGAACTTCTCCTGATAGCCCGGCCCGTCGGGAATGTGGCTCTTACGGTAGTAGCCCAGGCAACGGCCGTCGGCATCGAGGATCGCCTGGCTGTTAAAGTAGGCGTTGTTGGCGCGCTCGAAAAAACTCACCGGGAGCACCACCTCCAACTCGGCCGCCAGGGCGCTCATCCGCGCCAGGACGGGATGGTCCTCGGCGGGCGCCGCCAGGGCGAAGAGCTCCTCCTTCTGATCCTTGCAGAAATAGGGGGTCTCGAAGAGCTCCTGGATCAGAATGATCTGGGCGCCCTGGCCCGCGGCCTTGCGGATCAGAGATTCGGCCTTGTCGACGTTGGCCGCGCGGTCCCAGCTACAGGCCATCTGGGTGGCCGCGACAGTGACCTCACGCATCTCCGTTCTCCCCTCGCGATTCTCTGCTGCGCACCTCGTTTAAGGATCTCCGGTCAAGGGGCAGCCTGCATGTTTGACTCAATAAGTCGCCCTTCGCGGCAGTCATGACAAGACCCTAGGGACGGCGGTTGCGGCGGCGGGGGCTTGGATCACTCCAAAGGCGGCAAGGCCCCGGCGTCAAGCGACCGGCCGCCCGGCCGGGAGCTGCTGGGTGATGCAGCCGACACCCCCGCCGTCGGCCGCGAGCGCAGTGCTCGGAACGCCCACGATCTTGCGGTCCGGAAAGACCTCCGCCAGCCGCGCCAGCCCTTCCGCATCCTCCGGCCCGCCCAGGGCGGGAACGATAACCGCGCCGTTGACAACATAATAGTTGACGTAGGGGACCGGGTAGCGTTTGCCACGGATCTCCTTGGTATAGGGCAGGATGTCGAGCTCGATGATCTCCAGCTTCCGACCTTTCGCGTCGCGCGCCGCCTTAAGCCGCGCCAGGTTGTCCTGTGCGTGGTGATAATTGGGATTGTCCTTGTCCCGGACCGTTTGCAAGAGGACAACGCCGGGCCGGATAAACTGGCAAACGTTGTCGACATGGCCGTCGGTATCCTTGTCCTCGACCAGCCCCTTGCCCAGCAAGATGACCTTCTCGATACCGAGGTAGTCCCGCAATCCCGCCTCGATCTCTTCCCGGCTCAGGCCGGGATTGCGGTTCGGGTTGAGCAGGGACTGCTCGGTCGCGATCAACGTGCCCTCGCCGTCAACGCCGAAGCCGCCGCCCTCGAGGACGAAGGGCGCCTTGTAACAACGCATTGCCATGCTCTCGGCGATGCGCTCCGGAACCCCGGCGTCGAGATCGTGGGGATACTTGTTGCCCCAGCCATTGAACTCGAAGCGCACCGCGGCCACGCCGCCGCCGCCGTCGATCACGAAGATCGGGCCGTTGTCGCGGACCCAGGCGTCGTTGATGGGAATCTTCAGCGTCTCGACACAGCCGCCAAGGCGATGCTCCACCTCCGCGGCATCCTTGGGATCCGCGATGATGGTTACCGATTCGAATTTGGCGATGGCCCGGGCGATGGCAGCGTGTTCTTCCCGGGCCGCCTCGAGGGACCAGCGGTAATCCACCTCGGTGGGCCAGGCGATGTAGCTGCGCGCATGCGGCGCGAAACGCGGCGGCATCGCAAAACCGTCCACCCGCGGCAGGGATGATGGCGGGACCGTCATCGATATCGCTCCACGGTGACCTTATATCTTGTCTCAACGCCTCGGTGGGCCGCGATCAAGGGCGATGCCCAGCCATGCATGGGTGGGCATTGCGGTCCGATTAAAACAGCCAATCTTAAATCCTTCTAAATTAGGACACTACCGCGAAGCCCACCGTGCTTGAACCGGCTCATCCGGCATCGTAGCATCTTGCTACAGCAACGCTCGCCCGCGGCGCTCGAATGCCGCTCGCGGACAGGCCTTGGGCCGGCCCCGATCCTCTCCGCGAGCCCCGGAGGGCCGGAGATCGGTGCGGGCGCAGGCCACCCCTGCGTGGGCTCGTCGGCGGCCCCATGTGCGAGAAGGATCGCCACGAGGCCCCCCGAGGACGTCTTGAGCCGTGGCGAGGCCGGCTGGTGGAGGGTTCGACGTGGCGACCCGTGAGACCGACGACGATGTCACGCCCGACGACGACGTCACGCCCGACCCGGCGTCAGCGGCGCTGCGTGACCATTTCCTCGGATGGCAATGCCGCATTCGCCAACTCGCGGTACGCCAGGCCGCCGGACGGCCGACCCCCGGCATGGAGCCCCGGGCGTTAAGGCCTGACGGCACCGAGATCGCGCCCCGGGTCACCGTACTGATCGTACCCAAGGACCCGACCGAGACCACCAGACAGCTCCGTCACATGGGACGCCGGACCCACGACCCGCTGGTGCGCTACAAATCGGCGATCGAGTTGTTGTCGGCCGCCTATTTCCAGCGGCCGCGCGAGTTCAGCGACGTGATGACGGCGCTGTTTTCCGGGGGCTCGCCGGTCGCGGCGGCGCTCCTGGCCGAGGGCCGATGCGTGCTCGAGTTCGAGCAGTACAATCAGAGCTACCGGATCCCCTGCGTTGTGGCCGCGCTGGATCGCGACCATCCGGCCTACCAGGCCACCTACTGGCACAACTTCCTGTTCAACCCGCATATCCCGTCGGACAGCCGGATCCTGGCGTTCACACCCGACTGGACGCAGGCCAGTGCCACCCCTCCGATCTAAGCCGAGGCCGGCCAGGTTCATCCCATGCGCCCCGTGATGACCCATCTCGCCCTCCAGGTCCGCGACCTGGAGGCCTGTATCGCGTTCTACCGCGACTATTGCGGCATGGAGGTGGTGCACGAACGCGCGGCCCCGGATACCGGCGAGCGCATCGTCTGGCTGGCCGAGCCGGGCCGGGAGAAGGAATTCATCTTCGTGATCCTTCCGGGCGGCCGGGGACGCGATCAGGCGGCGGCGGACTTCAGCCATTTCGGCTTCGCGCTGGCAAGCCGGACCGAGGTCGACGCCGTGGCGGAGAAGGCGCGGCGTGACGGCATCCTGGTGTGGGAGCCGCGCGAAAGGCCCTATCCCGTCGGCTACTACTGTGGCGTCAAGGACCCCGACGGCAATTTCGTCGAGTTCAGCTACGGC
Organism: Pseudomonadota bacterium; assembly: GCA_022571365.1. Lineage (GTDB taxonomy): Bacteria > Pseudomonadota > Alphaproteobacteria > JACZXZ01. The sequence goes on from JACZXZ010000037.1 coordinate 14,945, forward strand.
CAGCCCCTGGGCCCCGGCGCCCCTGAGGCTTGACGAGATTGGCCGCAGGCCAGGCGGCCTGCTATAAGCTCAAACGCATCTCGCCCCCGCTGAGACAAGCCTTCGCCGTGACCGCCGCCACCACCCATTCCGACGAGAAGCTGGCCGAGGCCGTCCCCGGCGGCGACCGGCGGGCGCTCGCCCGCGCGATCACCCTCATCGAGTCGTCCCGGCGGGATCACCGGGCCCGGGCCCAGGCCCTCTTGGAGCGCCTTATGCCCCACACGGGAGGGTCCACGCGTCTCGGCATCTCCGGGGTTCCCGGCGTGGGCAAGTCCACCTTCATCGAGGCCTTCGGCCTCCACCTCATCGGCCAGGGGCACCAGGTCGCGGTGCTGGCCGTCGATCCGTCCTCGAAGCGGAGCGGCGGCTCGATCCTGGGCGACAAGACGCGCATGTTGGAGCTCGCCCGCGCGCCGGCCGCCTTCATCCGGCCCTCGCCCACCGGCGGCACCCTGGGCGGGGTGACGCGGCGCACCCGCGAGGCCATGCTCGTCTGCGAGGCCGCCGGCTTCGATGTCATCCTGGTCGAGACCGTGGGCGTCGGCCAGTCGGAGACCGCGGTCCACGACATGGTCGACATGTTCCTGCTCATGATCTCGCCCGCGGGCGGCGATGAGCTGCAAGGGCTGAAGCGGGGCATCGCCGAGCTGGCTGATCTGGTCCTGGTCAACAAGGCCGACGGGGAGTTTGCCGCGGCCGCGGGCCGCATCGCCGCCGACTACAGCCACGCCCTCCGTCTGCTCAAACCCCCGAGTCCGAGCTGGACGCCGCCGGTGCTCCAGTGCTCGGCGCTGAAGCGCGAGGGCATTGCCGAGGTGTGGCAGGCGGTCGAGCGCCATGGCGAGGCTCTGAGGGCGACGGGCGAGATCGCCGCGCGCCGGGCAAGCCAAGCGCGGAGGTGGATGTGGAGCGAGGTCCTGGAAAGCCTCATGGCGGCGATCGAGAGCGATCCCCAAGTGGGCGCGATGACGGCCGAGCTCGAGGCCAAGGTGACGGCCGGGGAGATCACTCCGACGGCGGCGGCCGAGGCCATGCTCAAGGCCTTCAGCAGCAAACGGTCCTGAGCCCCCCGCAGCTCCCTCCCGCGGCCATACGCCCGGCCTACGGCCCCGGGGTTGTAGGCGAGGGCGGCAGGCGCGATCCGTCAGGCGTCCTTGTCAGGCCACCTGCTCGGGCCACCGGAGCCTCAAGCTTTCGCTTGACGGCGGCGGGAGCCCCGCCTAAATAGCGGGCCTTGCCGGCGCCGTCCGGCGTGTTTTGTCAGAGGATGGGAACCCATGGCGCGACGCTGCCAGATCACGGGCAAGGGGGTGCAGACCGGCAACAACGTCAGCCACGCCCACAACAAGACCCGCCGCCGGTTCCTGCCGAACCTGCAGAAGACCTCGCTGCACTCCGAGGCGCTCGACCGAATGGTGCGGCTCAAGATCACGACCCAGGCGATCCGCACCATCGAGCGTGCCGGCGGCCTCGATGCCTATCTCCTCGCCACCCCGGATCGCAAGCTTGTGCCCGAGATCCGGCGCCTCAAGCGGCAAGTCGAGAAGCAGGTGGCCGCCGAAAGCGCGGCCTAGGGCCAACCGCCGCCGGGAAGACGGCGGCCGCGGCGCCCCGACCCAAGGGAGGCGTGCCGTCATGCTGATCACCCGTAGATCGATCCTCAAGGGCCTGACCACCGTGCCGCTGGCCACGGTCCTCGCCGACCCGCTCATTGCGCGCGCCATCGCCGCCGGGCTCGAGGTCGTGACCACCGTCGCCGGCGGCAAGACGGTGGCCGCGGCGCTCGCCCTGCCGGCCAAGGTGCCGGCGCCGACGGTGATGCTGATCCACGAGTGGTGGGGGCTCAACGACCAGATCAAGTCGGTCGCCGCCGAACTGGCAAAGAAAGGCTACATGGCGCTGGCCATCGACCTCTATGACGGCAAAGTGACCGACCAGCAGGAGGAGGCGAACGCCCTGACCCAGACCCTCGACCCGGCGCGCGCCACCGCCACCCTGGCCGCCTGGATCGACTGGCTCAAGAACCACCCCAACAGCGCCGGGAAGGTCGCAACCATCGGCTGGTGCTTCGGCGGCGGCTGGTCCCTCAACGCCTCGCTGGCGGCGCCGGTCGACGCCACGGTCATCTATTACGGCGACGTCCGCAAAACCGCCAAGGAACTCGCCCGCCTCAAGGGTCCGGTGCTGGGCCACTTCGCCACGCGGGATCGATGGATCACCCTGAAAATGATCACCGACTTCGACCGGGAGATGAAGGCTGCGGGCGGGTCCTTGACCGTCCACTGGTACGAGGCCGACCACGCCTTCGCCAACCCGACCAGCGCGCGCTATGATGCCGAGGACGCCGCGCTTGCCTGGCGGCGCACGCTCGCCTTCCTCGAAACCAACCTGTAGACTGGAAGCGGCGGCGGCCGTCGCCCAGCCGGCCATGCCGGCCATGCCGCGCGGTCCCTTCATTCGATGAGACCCATGAACATCAAGGACCACATTCGCCAGATCCCCGATTTTCCCAAACCCGGCATCCTGTTTTACGATATCTCGACCCTGCTCTCCCACGCCGGGGCGTGGCGCGAGACCGTGAACCTGCTGGTGGCGGCCGTGCGCCCCCACCGGCCCGACCTGCTCGCCGGCATCGAATCGCGGGGCTTCCTGGTGGCCGCGCCGCTGGCGCTCGAGCTCGGCTGCGGCTTTGTCATGGTCCGAAAGAAGGGCAAGCTGCCCGGCCCCACGATTCCCCACACCTATGACCTTGAATACGGCACCGACACCATCGAGATACAGGCCGACGCCGTGGCGCCGGGCCAGCGGGTCGTCATCCTGGACGACTTGCTCGCCACCGGCGGCACCATGGCCGCGACGGTCGACCTGTTCCGCAAGGTCGGCGCCGAGGTGCTGGCCGCCGTCTGCATTATCGAGCTCAGCTTCCTCGACGGCCGGAGCCGGCTGGACGTGCCGTTCACCTCGCTCGTCGCCTACGAGGCGGAGGCGGTCTCGACCGGCGTCGACGAGCGCGTCGGCTGAGCGACGCCCGGGCCGGGGCTGCGCGGCCTAAACACCTGCACCGCGACGGGGCGCCCGCCATGCTCATCGCACAGATCACCGACATGCACGTGAAACGGCCCGGCTCGCCGGCCCTGGAAGGCGTCGACACGGCGGCCTGTCTGGAGCGCTGCGTCGCCCATATCAACGCCATGGAGCGCCAGCCGGAGGTGGTGCTGGCGACCGGTGACCTGGTCGCTGAAGGGAGCGCGGAGGAATACGCGATCCTGCGCCGGGCGCTCGCGCCGCTCCGCGCGCCGCTCTATGTCATTCCCGGCAACCACGACGACCGTGACCGCCTGCGCGAGGCGTTTTCGGATCACGACTACCTGCCCAAGGACAGCCCGTTTCTCCACTACGTCATAGAGGGCTATCCCGTGCGGCTCATCGCGCTCGACACCGTGATCCCCGGCGAGGACGGCGGGCGGCTGTGCGCCGAGCGCCTGGCCTGGCTCGAGGCCCGGCTCGCGGCCGCGCCGGATCGCCCCACGGTGATCTTCATGCATCACCCGCCGTTTGTGACCGGCATGGACCATCTCGACCGCATCGGCTGCGAGGGCGGCGCGGCCCTGGGCGCGGTGATCGCCCGCAACCCGCAGGTGGAAAGGGTCCTGTGCGGCCACATCCACCGGCCCATCCAGGTGCGCTGGCACGGCACCATCGCCAGCACGGGGCCCAGCACGGGGCTGCAAATGGCGCTGGAGCTCCGGCCCGACGGGCCGTTCCGCTGGTCCTTCGAGCCCCCGGCCTGCCAGCTTCACCTGTACCGCCCGGAGGTTGGCGTGATCAGCCATCTGAGCTATATCGGCGACTTCGACCGCCCCCAGCCTACGACTCCGATGGCCTGAGGCCTGGCATCGGCGCCCGGCCGAAGGCCGCGCCGCGCCGCGGCGCACGCCGCCCATCGCCCTCCCAAGGGGCGAATTTGTTGGCCGCCGGCCTTTGCCATAGACTCGCCTCCACTGTTACGGACGCCCCATGATCGTGCTGTTCACCGACTTCGGCCCGAGCGGGCCCTACACCGGCCAGATGAAGGCGGTGCTCCACCGTGAGGCTCCGGGCGTGGCGGTCGTGGACCTGTTCGCGGACGCCCCATGATCGTGCTGTTCACCGACTTCGGCCCGAGCGGGCCCTACACCGGCCAGATGAAGGCGGTGCTCCACCGTGAGGCTCCGGGCGTGGCGGTCGTGGACCTCCTCACCGACGCCCCGGCCCACGACCCGAGGGCGGCCGCCTACCTGCTCGCCGCCTACGCCGGCGAGTTCCCGCCCGGCACCGTCTTCCTCTGCGTCGTCGATCCCGGGGTGGGGAGCGCCCGTGCGCCCCTCGTCATCGAGGCCGACGGGCGTTGGTATGTCGGGCCCGACAACGGCCTGTTCGAGCTCGTCATCCGGCGCGCCGGCACGGCCCGCCTGTGGGAGGTGAGGTGGCGGCCCGAGCGCCTGTCGCCGTCGTTTCACGGCCGCGACCTGTTCGCGCCGGTGGCCGCCCGGCTGGCGCGCGGCGAGTCGCCCCCGGGGGACAAACGCCTATGGGACGAACGGCCGGCCGCCGACCGACCTCGGCCCGACTGGCCGGACGACCTCGCCGAGATCGTCTACATCGACCACTTCGGCAACGCGATCACCGGCCTGCGCGCCGCCACGCTCGAGCCCGACGCCGTCCTCGAGGCCAACGGAACGCGCGTTCTCCGGGCCCGCACCTTCTCCGAGGTTCCGCCGGGCCAGGCCTTCTGGTACGAGAACGCGAACGGCCTGGCCGAGATCGCGGTCAACCAGGGCCGCGCCGACGAGGCCCTGGGATTGCGCGTGGGCTCGAAGGTCCAGGTCCACGCCAGCGGCGCCGGCCCGGATTAAAGGTGGATCCTGGACGAGCCTATCGTGATCTCGCTCTCGTCTATTTCGTCGAGAAGACGGTGGGAGGAGGCGGTAAGATGACCGAGGCGATCAGGAGGCTCGCCGATCAATGGAAAGAGAATCCAAAGAAACTCCGCACCCGGTACTACAAACTGACGCGGCCGAAGACAGTCGAAGATCGCCGGGCCAGGAGGCGCATGGCCGAAGCAGCCGCTGATCTAAGGCGTGTACTCATAAAAAGGGTAGGCGGCAGGGCCGGGGCTTTCCTCGCCGATGTCCGGTAGTGACCCGGAGCGGACACGTTGGGTTTTTGCCATCTGCACAACTTGCGACTCGGCGACTTGACTGGCATTAACAGAATATCTATTCTGAAACCATGTCCAGAGTCAGAGAATTCGATCCAGAGCAAGCCCTGGCGGACGCGATGCACGTTTTCTGGCGTTGCGGTTACGCGGACACGTCCATGGAGGACATCGTCTCCGAGACCGGCGTCAGCCGGTACGGCCTTTATGGCACCTTCGGCAACAAGAAGGATCTTCTCGTCGCGGCGATGCGTCACTACGAAAAAAGCATGACGGAACTGCTCTGGTCCGATCTCCGCAAACCCGATGCCGGCCGGGCGGAGATCATCGAGTATTGGCGGTCAATTCGTAAACATGCCGAGGACGAGGGATTTTGCAATGGCTGCCTGATCGTCAACATCGCGGTCGAAGTCGCCCCACATGAGCCGGAGATCGCGGCCGAGGTTCAGCGGATCGACAACGAGCACGCCGCCGTGTTCGCGGCAGCCATCCGCAACGGGCAGAAGGCGGGCGACATTCCCCCCGATGTCGATGCCGACGGCGCCGGGTGGATGCTTGTGTCGCTCTCGCGTGGGCTCGCCTTGATGGTGCGCGCCGGTGCCAAACTGGCCGATTTGGGCAGCGCCATCGAAGCCGGATTGAGAATTTTGGATTTTCCGAAATCGACGGGTTGACATAAAATCCAGAATGTGTATTCTGGATACCGACAGCGGATCATGCGCTGGCGAAACGGCTTTTAGCCGGTATTTTTTGCTCAGATACAGAATGTTTATTCTGTTTAAACCGAGACAGATCGTTCAGGAGAGCCGACAATCATGGGGACCAACGTTTCCGACCGCTGGGCCATAAAGCTGGCGGATTTCGTCATCCGCCGCCGTTGGTTCGTCATCGTGGCCACCATCTTGGCGGTCGCGGCCACGGCTGCCGGTGTGCGGCATCTGGAGTTTTCCAACAACTACCGGGTCTTCTTCAGTGCCGACAATCCGGAGCTGATGACCTTCGAGGCGTTCCAGGCGACCTATACCAAGAACGACAACATCTTGTTCGTGGTCCAGCCCAAGGAAGGCAAGCTATTCACGCCTTCACAGGCCGCCGCCATCGAACGCGTGACGGCGGCGGCATGGAAGACGCCCTTCGCCATCCGGGTCGATTCCATCACCAACTTTCAGCACAGCTGGGCCGAGGGCGACGACCTGACGGTCGAGGACCTTATCCGGCACGGCGAGAACATGCCCCAGGCGGAGCTCGATCGGCGCACGGCGATCGCCCTCGCCGAACCCCTGCTGCGCGGCAACCTGATCTCCAGGGACGCCTCAACCACGGGCGTGAACATCGTTCTGCAGTATCCCGAAAAGAGCCTGACCGAGGTCCCCAAAGCCGTCGCCCACGTCCGAGCAATCAGGGCCGGGATCGAGAAAGATTTTCCGGACCTGACGATCGCGCTGACCGGCGTGTCGATGCTCAACAACGCATTCGCCGAAAGCGGCCAGACCGACGCCATGACATTGATTCCGATCATGTACGGCATCCTTCTGGTCTTCATGGTGGTCTTGCTCAGGAGCTTCTCCGGCACCATCGGAACGCTTCTGGTGATCGGTTTTTCCACGGTCGCGGCCATGGGCTTCGCCGGCTATATGGGCATCAAGCTGTCGCCCATTTCCATAACCGCTCCGACGATCGTCCTCACGCTCGCCATCGCCGATAGCATTCACATCCTGGTCACGCAGTTCGGATTGATGCGCGAAGGCGCCGACAAGTTCACGGCACTGAAGGAAAGCATCCGCATGAATGCGCTGGCGGTAACGATCACCAGCGTCACCACCATCGT
>JACZXZ010000038.1 GCA_022571365.1 Pseudomonadota bacterium
CGCCGCGACCTCGAGAAACTGCTCGATATCGCTCGCGGTCACGTTTGCGACCGTCTTCAGTTCCTTTTCCATCCACAAGTGTTGTTCGTAGCTGAGCTCTGCCAGCAGATGCCGGTCCTCATTTGCCTTGCGGATTGCATTTATCACCAGCCTGCCGCCCGCCTGCAGATTCCTCAATGACGCCAGAACCGGCCGCCAGGCAGGCGTGGTATCAATAATAGCCCGCAATAGAACCGGCGGCGGGTCTTCGATATCGCCCGACCAGCTGGCGCCCAACTCCAGTGCGAACGCCTGCTCCGTAGCACTGCGGGCGAATACATAGATTTCACTGGCCGGATACAGATGCCTTGCGAGTTGCAGCACCAGGTGCCCTGAGCCACCGAACCCGGTCAGACCCGTGGCCGCTGCGTCGCTTAAGGATAAATCCGCGGCGCCAAGGAGTCGCAGCGTCAATTGGTTGAGGAGTGTGGTTGCTTCCGTCTCTGTAAGTTCTCCTGACACTAGAGCTGCCTGGATCCCCTCGACTGTCGAGTAATCCCCTCCGGTGACCTGGGTCAGCTGCGGCAAGTTCGGCACTCGTTCAGCCGTTGTCGGTATCAGTCCTGGTGTGGATATATTTGTTAGCGAGGGCAGCGGAGAAGCAAGTACACCTGGAGTTTTGGAATTGCTCGGGTCATTTGGGAGGACTCAGTGGAAAAGATAGGGACTCCCTTTTTAAGTTCAGCCACTGAGAAGCCAAAAATTCTCCCGGCGATCAGGTGCCAGCGCCGCGCCGCGAGCGGCTTGCCCGTACTGATTTCCACAACACCGCCGCTGCCGTCGCCGAGCCGCATGGCGAGGGCCCCGGCTTCGTCGATCAGCAGGGCGAAGCCGCTCGCCGTCTCGTCGCGCCAATTCGCGATCAGGCCTTGCACGCCCTTGTCGGGTGTCGTCGGAAAGATCCACGCCTGCACGGTAAAGCTTTGCAGTGCGGCGATGGCGGGCGCGTCCGGAACGGTCGCGTAGGAGCCCGCGGCAATGGGTTGCATCCGGCCGGGGTACTCGCCGCTGAACGGCGCCGCGATCTCCTCTTCCCGATAGATGCCGTGGTCGGGATCGTCATCGCCGCAGATGACGCGCACCAGATCGGCGCGATAGCGGTCGGGGCCATAGGTGCTCACCATGACGCTGAGCGTCTCGCCCGGCGCCACGCTCCAGGCGTTCGCATAGCCCACGATCTTCTTCACGAGTCCGCCTCCTCACTCATGCCCGAACGAACTACTCCAGGTCCTCGCCCGTCACCGCCGTCCAGCGCATCCGGAACACCTCCCAGGAGGCCGCGTCGTAATCGTCGAAGACGCGATCCTCGAAGAGTTCCAGCTTGGCGCCGCGGACCGTCGGCATTTTCGCCAGGGTCCACTCGCGGCCGCGCTTCGTGCAGACCAGGATGTAGCGCTCCTCCATCGGCCCCAGGCGCAGCCGGTTCACGAGCAGCGTGAGTTCGGGGCTGTAGGGCCCCCCGGGGTTCCCGCGGAACTCCTCGACGAGGTCCTTTCGCGACGGGTCGATTTCATACATCCGCAAATCCTTCCTTTAACGCCGAGCGATCGGATGTCAGTGACCCGGAGAGCCGCATTCCATGGCGGCAGGCCTTCCGCCCGACGTCGGGTTTTCGTTATTCCGGCTCCACGGTCACGAAGAAATTCTTGTATCGTTCCGTCATTTTCCAAAGACCGTTGAAGCCGCGTGGGATGATGAAGGCGTCTCCCGGGGAGAACGTCTCGGCGTGGCCGCTTTCGTCGGTGATGGTGAGCGAACCCTCGAGAACGAAGCAGCATTGGTCATACGGATAATTGCTAACCCGTTCCGTGCATGGCGTGCACTCCCATACGCCGGCGTCCACATTTCCAGCCGCGTTGGTGAAGAAGAGATGTCCCCGTTCGTCGGCTATTCCGTCAACAACGGTGTCGGGACTTATGTAGGCCAATGGCTGCATGCCTTTACCCGGCGCGCCGTCAGGTAGCAAACGCGTGATAACCTTATCAGTCATTGTTTCATCCTTTTCGACGCCGGGCTGATCGGACGTAACGCATGCGGGTCTCTGATCCGCCCTCGCGAATCGTACCACCCTCTACATTACTCGAGCCGCCGCCGGCGTAATTTCCCTCATCCTTGGGCCGCCGGCCGTGAGAAAACCCGGTTTCCCGGGACTCAATGGCCGTAGAAAGAGGAGGGCCTGCGCCGGATATCATCCGGCGAGTTGGCCGCCCGAGCCCGGCCATCGAGCCGGGCTCCGGCGGATCGATGCATTCGAAGGCCGGCGGGACGGCGCGGATGCCGTCGTGGAACTGGCCCGCGACGATCTCCTTCCCGCAAGGACAAATTTCGGCGTCGCCGACCTTCGGACTCATGACGGGCTTCTGGGCGACAAACGGCCCTCTCCCCTGCGCACAGTTAGGCCGCCGACCGCCCGCGGTCGGCGAACTCGGCCGGGAAAACGCTGTCCAGGAAGAGGCGGCAGGTCTGCTTCGCCGTCTCCCGGTCGAAGTCCCGCGGGTTGATCAAGAGGTCCAACCACAGCCCATCGATCATGGCATTGAGACCGCGCGCGATGCGTGTGGCGTCTAACTCGTCGTAGCCGCCTTGATCGATGATCTGCCGGCACAAGGAATGGGTCTGCTCGAAATAGGCCGCGTCCAGCTTGTTGCACAGCCGCAGGTATTCGGGACGCGAGCGGGCCTCGCCCCAGAAGGCAAACCACACGGCGATCTTCTTGCGGTTCGCGATGGCGGGGTGGAAGTCGGCCTCGATGATGGCATCAAGCTTGGCGGCGGGTGAGGGGCCGGCGCGCGCGACCGCCGAGCGCCAGACCACCTCATACTCCTCCGCCAGATGCTTGAGCGTGGCGACCAGCAGGGCCTCCTTGCTCTTGAAGTAGAAATTGACGATGCCGTGCGACAGCCCGGCGCCGCCGGCGACATCGGCGAGCGTGGTTTCGGCGAAGCCCCGCTTGGCGATCGACGCGATCGTCGCCTCGATGAGCTGCTGGCGTCGGAACTCCTTGATGTCCGTGCGGCGCACCCGACTCTCCGTGCCAATTTATATGGCACGAATACGCTATAAAGTTCGAAAAAGCAATATCTTTCAGGGTATTGTAGAGATACATTGATTGAACGTTCAATCAATGTCAGTATACTGCCCCTACCTCGGCGGTTGGTTCGCTGTGTCGTTAAACTGGGGTTTGAGGCGCGGCATGAGGTGGCTATACTCGCTGGATGGCTAACTAAGCTTTAAAGGTGTGGCATGAGACGATCACTCGCCAAGTCCAACGCACATTTCCAGCGCGCTGTCCAGCGCCTGCCATTGGGCGTCAGCTCCAATTTCCGCTATTGGGGCGATGACGAGACCATCTACATCAAAAAGAGCCAGGGGGGCCGCATCTGGGATCTCGACGATAACGAATACATCGACTACCGCCTCGGTTACGGGCCGGTGATCCTCGGCTACTGCGACCCGCGGGTCGACGCCGCGGCGCGCGCCGGCCAGGAGATCGGCCCGGTCTTCGCGCTCGGAACCGAACGGGAGCTGACGGTGGCCGAGCACATCCACAAGATGGTGCCGGCGGCGGAACTGACACGGTTCTCCAATTCCGGCACAGAGGCGGTCATGGGCGCGCTCCGGCTGGCCCGGGCTTACACCGGCAAGGACGGCTACGTGCTCCTCGAGGGCGGCTATCACGGCATGTCCGATTCGGTCATGTGGTCCACCAATGTCAAGGAGTGGCCCGCGAACCAGCCCGATCCCGACATAGTCCCTTATGGCAAGGGAATCCCGGAGCTGATCCGCCAGCTGTTCTGGCTGGTGCCCCTGAACGACGCCGGGGTCCTGGAAGAGGTATTCAAACGCCATGGCGACAGCATCGCCGCGCTTCTGATCGAGCCGATTTTGGGCAACTCCTGCAGCATCCCTTCCGACCCGCAGTACATGCGCGACGTACGGGAGCTGTGCACCAAATACGGCGTGCTGCTCGTCATCGACGAGGTCAAGACCGGTTTCCGCGCGGCCAAGGGTGGTGCCCAGGAGATGTATGGCGTCCCCGCCGATATCTGCACCTTCGCCAAGGCGCTCGGCAATGGCTATCCGATCGCCGCGTTCAGCGGCCGGGAGGAGATCATGCGCCAGGTCGGCGGCGGCGGTATCGCCCATGGCGGCACCTACACCTGCCACGCCATGACTATGGCGGCAACGGAGAAAAACCTGGAAATTCTCGACGAGACGTCGGCGCTCGACGACATCGCCGCCTATGGCCGGCGGCTCCAGGAAGGCATGAGCCAAATTCTGGGAGCCCGCGGCGTGGCTCATTGCTTTCTCGGGCCTCCCAGCATGTTCGGCCTGTTCCTTGCGGAAAATCCGCCGACCAACTTTCGCGAGTGGAAGCAAGGCGACTACACATTCTACGACACGATGGCCGGTCATCTGATCGACCTCGGCGTCCTGTGTGAGCCGGATTCCCGTGAGCCCTGGTTCATATGCGAGGCGCACGCGCACGACGAGCGTTGTCTGACCGATACGCTGGAGCGGTTCGAAACCGCGGTTGACGCGACGATCGCCGAGCTCAAACCCGGCCGGAGCCAGACGACCACAACGGCCAACTGAGATGGGCTTGTCAGCGTATCCCGGGGCACGCCATGAAGCGCTATGATGCGATCGTCATTGGGGCCGGCCACAACGGCCTGACCGCGGCCGCCTATCTGGCTCGAGCCGGGAAGTCGGTCGTCGTCCTCGAACGGCGGCCTGTGATCGGCGGCGCCGCGGTCAGTGAAGAGCTGTATCCCGGCTTCACCTACTCGTCCTGCTCGTATGTGTCCAGCCTGATGCGGCCGGAAATCATGCGCGGGCTCGACCTGCCGCGTTACGGCCTGCAGATCATCCCGTACGAGGGCATCCTCACGATATTGCCGGACGGCGACTACCTGGCCAGCTACTCCGACCCGGACCTCACCCGCCGGGAGAATCTCCGCCACTCCAAACGGGACGCTGAGGCGTTTGGCCGGTTCTCCCTCGAGGTCCTGCGCCAATGCCGATTCATCAAGCCGATGCTGTTGATGACCCCGCCGGACCCGACCTCGTTCAAGCTCGACGACATTCGCGGTCTGATCTGGATGGGTCGGAAGTTCGCCGATCTGAGCGAGCGGCAGATGTACGACGTCATGCGCTTTTGGACCATGAGCTGCGCGGACTTCCTCGATGAATATTTCGAAAGCGAGGCGGTCAAGGGCCAGCTCGCCGGCAGCTCGATCATCGGCACCGCGCTCGGCCCGCGCTCGCCGGGCAGCGCCTATATCCTGCTGCACCACTATATGGGCGAGGTCGACGGCGACATCGGCGCGTGGGGCTATGCCCGCGGCGGCATGGGCGCGATCAGCCGGGCCCTGGCCGGCGCGGCCCAGGCCCATGACTGCGAAATCCGCACGGAGGCAGAGGTCTCCCAGATCATCGTCAAGGGCGGCAAGGCGGTCGGCGTCGCCTTGGCCGACGGCGAGGAGGTCTACGGTACCGCCATCGTCTCCAATCTCGACCCGAAACGCACCTTCCTGAAGCTGATGCCGTTGGAGCACTTGGACGACACGTTCATCGACCAGGTGCGCAACTTCAAGATCCGCGGTTCGTCCGGCAAGCTCAACATCGCCCTGGACGGCTGGCCGGAATTCATCGCAAAGCCGCCGATTCCCGCGCCCCTTTACAGCTCCATACAGATCCACCGCACACTCGACGACCTGGAGCGGGCCTATGATGACTGGAAGAACGGCATGTGGTCGAGGCACCCCTATTTGGATATCGTGATCCCGTCTGGGCTCGACCCGACCATGGCGCCGCCGGGCAAGCACTATATGTCCGTCTTTGTGCAATACGTGCCGCCCAAGCTCAAGGATGGCCCTTGGGACGACGCCAAGCGTAGCGCGTTCGCGGACACGGTGATCGACACGCTCGCCGAAATCTGCCCAAACATCCGCGACCTCATCCTGCACATGCAGGTGCGCAGCCCGTGGGATTTGGAGAACGAAGTCGGCCTGACCGAAGGCAACATCTTCCAAGGCGAGCTGACCCTCGATCAGCTTATGTTCAACCGGCCTTTTCCCGGCTATGCCCAATACCGCGGTCCGCTTCGCCGCCTCTACATGTGCGGCTCTTGCACCCATCCCGGGGGGGGCGTGATGGGCGCGCCCGGAGCCAACGCCGCGCGCGAGATTCTCAAGGACTTCAAGAGGCGAATCCTGCGATGAATGCATCGGCGCGCCATGACGCAGTGGTCATCGGCGCCGGGCATAACGGCTTGGTGTGCGCCGCCTATCTGGCCAAAGCGGGACGCCGGGTGTTGGTGCTCGAGGCCGGTGAGAGCGTCGGCGGCTGCGCCGTCAGCGGCGAAATCCATCCCGGCTACACGGTGTCGACCTGCGCCCATATCCTGCACCTGCTGCACCCCGGGGTCATCGCCGATCTCAGGCTCAAGCGCCACGGCCTTGCGCTCAGCGCGCCCGACCTGGCAACGCTGGCACTGCTTCCGGACGGAGAGCATCTGCTGTTGTCGAGCGAGGTTCAGGCGACGCGAGATTCAATCAGCCGTTTTTCGCGCCGCGACGCCGAGCGCCTGCCGGGCTTTCGGGCCCGCCTCGAACGGTTCGCCGGGGCGTTGCGGCCTTTCCTCATGGCGACCCCGCCCCGGCTCGCGAACGGCACCTGGCGCGACCGCTGGACCCTGATCAGGCTGGGGATCGCGATCCGCCGTCTGGGCCGAACCGACATGCGTGAGTTGCTGCGCATCGTCGGCATCTGCTCTGCCGACTTGGTTGAGGACGTCTTCGAGAGCGACGTGCTGAAAGGCGTTCTCGCATTTGATAGCGTTCTCGGCAGCTTCCTGGGGCCACGCTCGCCCAGCAGCGCCTTCAACCTGCTCTACCGCGCGGCCGGAGAAAGCGATGGCCGGCGCGGCGCGCTGAGCCATCCAAAGGGGGGCATGGGCGCGGTGACCGCGGCGCTGGCCGCCGCCGCGAAAAGCTTCGGCGTCGAGGTCAGAACCGCCGCACCGGTTGCCAAGGTTGCGATCGAAGACACCGTGGCGACGGGGGTGGTGCTGGAGTCCGGCGAGGAGATCGCCGCCCGCACCGTCGTCTCCAACGCCGATCCACGCCGCACCTTCCTGGACTTGGTCGGTCCGGATCAGCTCGACACGGATTTCGTGCGCCGGGTGCGCCACATCCGGATGGATGGCGCAACCGCCAAGGTCAATCTCGCGCTGGACGGCCTGCCCGACTTAGGCGGGTCCGGACCGCACATGGCCAACGCGCGCCTGCTCATCGCCCCCGGTGTCGATTACATCGAACACGCCTTCGACGACGCCAAATACGGCGCTTTTTCGGCCGAACCGGCGATGGAGATCACCATCCCGTCGCTGCACGATCCATCACTGGTGCCCGAGGGCGGTCATGTCATGTCGATCATGGTCCAATTCGCGCCCTATCGTCTGCGGGACGGCGGGTGGGCCGCGCATCGCGAGGCCTTCGGCGACCATGTGCTCAAAACGCTTGCCGCCTACATGCCGGACCTGTCCGGCCGCATCCTGGCGCGGCAGGTGGTGACGCCGGACGACCTTGAACGCGACTTCCGGGTGAGCGGCGGCCACTGGCACCATGGCGAGCTGATACTCAACCAGCTCTTCATGCTGCGCCCGGTGCCACGCTTTGCCCAGTATCGCACACCGATCGACAACCTCTATCTGTGCGGCGCGGGGGCCCACCCCGGCGGCGGGATCATGGGCGCGGCGGGTCGCAACGCCGCGCGGGAGATCATGAGAGACTGGAGCCGCTGATGTCGGAAGCGATCACCTCCGACTTCCTCATGAAAACGCCGTTCCACGCGCGCACCGCGCCGCTTTGTCTCAGCGGCAAGTGGGGGCGCTGGGCGGGCTACTCCTCGGTGGACTGTTTCTACAGCGTTACCGAAGAGTATTTCGCGGTACGCACCGCCGCCTCGCTCTTTGACATGTCTCCGATGATCAAATATCGAGTGACCGGCCGGGACGCGGCCCGCTTCGTCAATCGGCTGATCACGCGCGACATCGGCGCCTGTCCGCCCGGCCACGGGCTCTACGTCTGTTGGTGCGACGGCGACGGCAAGCTGATCGAGGACGGCACGGTCTTCCGTCTGGCCGAGAATGATTTCCAAATCAACACGGCGGAGCATAACTTTTGTTGGTTCGAGGACACCGCGCTGGGCCTTGATGTCACCATTGCCGATGTCTCCGAGGAATTCGCCGCGCTCGCCCTTCAGGGCCCGCTGTCGCGCCTAGTCCTGGAGCGGCTCGGCCTCACCGGCATCGAGGCCATGCCCTATTTCGGCCTCGCTTGGTTCACGCTCGACGAGGCGCCGCTCCTGGTGTCGCGCACCGGCTTTACGGGTGACCTGGGATACGAGCTGTGGATCGAGCCGGGGCGCGCCGAGATGCTGTGGGACAGGCTGATGGCGGCCGGGAAAGACTACCGCCTGACCCCGATCGGCGCGGCCGCGCTCGAGATGGTGCGCATCGAGGCCGGCCTCATCGAGATCGGCTTCGACTATATCGGCGCCGAGGCAGCGCTCCGGGAGTCCCGGAAGCGTTCGCCCTACGAGCTGGGCCTGGGCTGGTTGGTTGACCTCAAAAAATCCTATTTTGTCGGCAAACGCGCCCTTGCCGAGGAAAAGCGGCGTGGCGGGCCCCGGTGGCGGCTCGTCGGACTCGAGATCGAGGGCAACAAACCGGCGATCGAGTCCTTCATCTACCGGGGCAGGACGGAAGTGGGTCACGTAACCTCGGCGATGTGGTCGCCGACGCTCAAGAAGAATATCGCCATCGCGGTCCTGGAGGCCCCTTATGCCACCCCGAAGGCCGACCTGTGGGCTGAGATCTGGCATCCCAGGGAACTCGAGATAAGGAAAATAAACGCGCCCTGCCGGGTCGTCCGTCGCCCGTTCTACGATCCGCCGCGGCGCAAGGCTTAGGCGTTCCGACCGAGATGGCCGCCCGGCACGCGATAAGCCACCGTTTGAGTCCGTTGCTGACGCCGCGGTCGGATCACATTCGTCGGCGCCTCGCCGCGCGCGAAATGACCGTTGGGCAGAGTTTCCCATCGCCAAATCAGCCCGAAAAAGGGCGGATCGCGACCTACCGCGCCGGTTTAGGGCTGGATTCATGGTGGGACGCCCATTCGTACTACCATCGTCGGCAACCGGGGGAGCCATCTGGGGCATCCCACTTAGGATAACCTGGGAAAATGGGATCACACGGAGAGAGCGTTTTTCCATGAGCGGAACAGACACGAAGGCCACCCTCTACTTCCGTCCCCGGTATCGGAGGTCGCCCTTTTTCGAGGCCACGCGCCGTGCCGGGTGCAAGGGCTATGGCATTTACAATCACATGTACATTCCGGACTATTACACCGATCCGGTTGAGGAGTACTGGCACCTGACCAACGAGGTGACGCTCTGGGACGTGAGCGTCGAGCGAATCGTCGAGTTCACCGGGCCGGATGCCTTTGCCTGCATCAACATGCTGACGCCGCGCGACCTGACCAAGTGCGCGGTGGGGCAAGGCAAATATGTGCTGATCACCGCCGAGGACGGCGGCATCATCAATGACCCGGTGTTGCTCCGCCTCGGGGAGAACCAGTGGTGGTTGGCTTTGGCCGATAGCGACGCCGGCTTGTGGGCGCGAGGCTTTGCCGTGGGGTCTGGCCTGAATGTTAAGGTTCGCGAGCCCGAGGTCTACCCGGTCCAGGTACAGGGTCCGAAGTCGAAGGACGTCATGGCGGCCCTGTTCGGGGACGCGGTTCTGAACATTCGCTACTACTGGACGTTGGAGACGGACCTCGACGGCATTCCGGTGGTCATCAGCCGCACCGGCTGGTCGGGCGAAGTGGGCTACGAAGTCTACCTTCGGGACCCGAGCCGGGGCGAAGATCTGTGGAACCGGATCATGGAAGCCGGCGCGCCCCACAATATCCGGCCCATCGCGCCCTCGCAGATCCGCCGTATCGAGGCCGGGATCTTCAGGTACGGCGCCGACATGACCATTGAGAACAACCCCTTCGAGGTCACCGGGCTCGAACGCATGGTGGAGGACCAGGAAGCGGACTATATCGGCAAGGACGCCCTGATGCGGATCAAGGCGGAAGGGGTGAAGCGGAAGCTCGTCGGCATCGAGCTCGGCGGCGAGGCGCAGGCGAAGGAAGCCCCCGAGGCCTTGCGAGCCTACGAGGATGGCAAGGAGGTCGGTCGGGTTACCGGTTTCGTTTGGTCGCCGCGGCTGGAGAAGAGCATCGGCTATGTCTGGGTGCCGGTCGAGCTCTCCGCCCCCGGCAACGTGCTTGAGATCGCGACCCCGCGTGGCATGGTCCAGGGCCGGACCGCCGCGCTGCCGTTCCACGACCCGAAGAAGGAAACCCCGAAGTCATAGTGCGTGATTTCCACGTTCAGATCTCCAGGCCCTCATGGATCGTCTCGGCGACCGGCCCGGATTCGGCCGGGTGCTCCACCTCGTTCCCGCGCTCATTCCCGCGGAAACCCATATTCTCGAAGGGCGTATCGCACCGTGACGGTGAACCGACTCGGGACGCACCGACCCTGGCCTGAAAGGCCCGCGCCTCCCTTGCGCCGGCGCAAGGCTTAGGCGTTCCGGCTGAGATGGCCACCCGGCACGCGACCGGCCACCGCCTGGATCCGTTGCTGGCGCCGCGGTCGATCGCATTCGTCGGCGCCTCGACAAGGTCCGGCAGCGTCGGCAACAACATGATCAAGGAGATTCTCGCGGGCGGCTTCACGGGCGAGATATACCCGGTCAACCCGAGATACGACTCGGTCGAAGGGGTCAAGTGCCATCCTTCGCTCGCCGCCCTGCCCGAGCCGGTCGATCATGTGGTGCTCGCGGTTGCCAATCGGCGTCTGGAGGCGCAGCTTGCCGAGGCCGCCGCGCACGGCGCGCGGGCCGCGACCATCTTCGCGAGCGGCTATCTCGAAGGCGACGGCGACCCGCCGCTTGTCGAGCGTCTGGCGGCTATCGCCCGCGACGCCGGCATGGAGCTGTGCGGCGGCAATTGCCCGGGCTTCTATAACTTCGGCGCCAACATCTTTGTCGTCGCGTTTCCGTGCGGCGGCCACGCCGAACCCGGCCCGATCACGCTTATCACCCAATCCGGCTCCCTGATGTACCCGCTGGTCGATATCGAGGGACGACTGAGCTACAACCTGGTGATCTCTTCCGGCCAGGAGCTGGTGACCACCGCGGCGGATTATCTCGACTACGCCCTGGACCTGCCGAGCACCCGGGTCGTCGCCCTGTTCCTCGAGACGGTGCGCGATCCGAGGGGATTCCGCGCCGCCTTGGAGAAGGCCAGGGGGCGGCGCGTGCCGGTGGTTGTCCTCAAGGTTGGCCGCACCGCCCAAAGCGCCGCATTGGCCGTCAGCCACTCCGGCGCGATCGCCGGCGACGACGCCGCCTATCAGGCCGTGTTCGAGCACCATGGCGTCATCCGGGTCCGCGATATCGAGGAAATGGTGGCGACGCTCATGTTGCTCTCGATGGAGCGGCGCGTGTCCTCGGGCGGTCTGGCCGCGATCCTCGATTCCGGCGGCTCCCGGGAGCTGCTGATCGATCTGATGGACGATGTCGGGATGGCGTTCGCGAAAATCAGTGCCGAGACCAGGGAGCGCCTCGCCCAGCGGCTGGATTACGGTCTCGAGCCGGTCAATCCGCTCGATGCCTGGGGCACGGGCCACGACTACGAGCAGATCTTCATCGAGTGCTTGAGCGCCCTGATGGACGACCCCGACACCGCGATCGGCGTATTCGTCACCGACCACGCCCGGAGAGATGCCCCGAAGGGCTACGGCGGAATTTGCGAGATCGTGGCGGCGCGCACGGCCAAGCCGATCACGATTGTCACGCACCATCGAGGCACCGACAGCGATCCTCGGGACATAGCGCTGACCAAGGCCGGCATACCAGTGATCGACGGCATCCAGCCGTTTCTGAGTGCGCTGCGCCACGTCTTCGACTACCGCGACTTCTGCGCCCGTCCCCCGGCGCCGCCGCCCGCGCCTGTGGGTGCCGCGGTCACGGCTCGCTGGCGCAAGCGGCTTGCCGGTGAGGCATCGCTCGACGAGGTCGAGGCCCTGGCCTTGATCGCCGATTATGGGATTCCGGCGGTGCCGGCGCGCCTGGTCGAGGATGCCGCCGCCGCCATCGCCGCCGCCGAAAGCCTTGGCTATCCGGTTGCGGTCAAGACGGCGATGCCGGGCATCGCACACAAGTCCGAGCTCGGCGGCGTGAGATTGAATTTGCCGGACGCGGCCGCCGTGGAGGCCGCCTACGCCGATTTGGCCGGGCGCCTCGGCCCGCGTGCGGTGGTCGCGGCGATGGCCGGGCCCGGGGTGGAGATGGCGCTCGGCGTCGTGGTCGATGACCAGTTTGGGCCGCTCGTCATGGTCGGCGCCGGTGGCGTCCATGTCGAGCTGCTCGGTGATGTCCGCTTCGCGCTACCCCCGTTCGGCGCCGCCGAGGCTCGACGCTTGATCGACGGCCTCAGGATTCGTCCCGTGCTCGACGGCGGCCGCGGCCTGCCCCCGGCCGACCTCGACGCGCTGGCCGAGGCATTGGCGCGGCTGTCGGTGCTGGCGGCCGACCTCGGCGGTGTCGTGCGGGAAATCGACCTCAATCCTTTCATTGTACAGCCCAAGGGCTGTGCCGCGGTCGACGCCCTGGTGGTGACTGCTCGACCGGGCTAGGGGCGCACCGGCATTCGAGAGGAAAGCCGCTTAAGATGTCGGATGAGACCCATCACGAGGACGAGTACGACGACGCCATGGTCGCCATGCTCGAGCTCATCTGGGGCGAGGGCTTTCTCTCGCCCGGTGGGCCCGGCGGCGGGGCCCGTTTTCGAGGCCGGGCGCAGGCCCGCGCTAACGCTTGCCATGTGATGGACAGCGCTTGATCGACTACCACCGCCTCGCCGGCCCGTTGTTGCGGCTGCTGCCGCCCGAGGCCGCCCATGGAATGACCATCCGGGCGCTTGCCGCCGGCCTGGTGCCGGTATCTCGCGAGCCGGACGATCCGATTCTCGCCTGTCGCCTGTGGGGCCGAAGCTTTGCCAATCCCCTGGGCCTTGCCGCCGGCTTCGACAAGGACGCCGAGGTTGCCGATGCCATGCTTGCCCTGGGCTTCGGCTTCGTCGAGGTCGGCACCGTCACGCCGCGCCCTCAGCCGGGCAATCCCGGGCCGCGCCTGTTCCGCCTGAAGGAGGACGAGGCGATCATCAACCGTCTCGGGTTCAACAGCGCGGGACAGGACATCGTCGTTCGGCGGCTCAGGCGCCGCCGCCAAGCGGCGAGCGGGGCCTCTGGCGTCACCGGCGTCAACATCTCCATGAACGCCGACAGCGCCGACCCGATCGCCGACTATATCTCCGGCGTCAGGGCGTTTGCCGGTCTCGCGGACTACCTCGTCATCAACGTTTCATCGCCCAACACCCCGGGCTTGCGCGAGCTCCAGGACCGCGGCCGGCTCGCGGGCCTGCTTGCCCAGGTGCAGGCGGCGCTGGCCGCCGCCAAGCCCTCGGACACGCCGCCGCTTGTGCTCAAGATCGCGCCGGATTTGACCCCCGACGAGCGCCGGGACATCGCCGGGATCGCGCTGGAGCGGGCCGTCGACGGCCTTATCGTCACCAACACCACGACCGCCCGGCCCGAGGGCCTCAAGAGCAGGCGCCGCGGCGAGCCGGGCGGCCTGAGCGGCCGGCCGCTGTTGCCGCTGGCGACCGAGGTCTTGAGCGACATGTATCGCCTGACCGGTGGTGGGATGCCGCTCGTTGGCGTCGGCGGGGTGGCGAGCGGCCGCGACGCCTATGCCAAGATCCGCGCCGGCGCGACGCTGGTCCAGCTCTACACCGCGCTCGTCTACCAGGGATCGGGCCTGATCGCCCGGATAAAGCGAGAGCTGGCCGCGCATCTCAGGGCCGACGGGTTCACCGCTGTCGCCCAGGCGGTCGGCGCCGACCACCGCTAGGGTCCGACTCGCACGAATACGCGATACGGGCCTCAGCCTCGCCCTTCGACAGGCTCAGGTTGAGGCCCTATAGGCTCAGGCTGAGGCCCTATAGGCTCAGGCCGAGGCCCACAGGCTCAGGCTGAGGCCCTCATGCTGACTGTGACCCTCATGCTGAGCTCGTCGAAGCATGTCGAAGCATGAGGGCCGGGACCCCGACACGAGGGTTTGCGCGACTGTGTCGTAGTCCGACCTTTCACCAGCCTTTCACGAGTCCGCGCGTCGTTCCCACCCAAGCCCCCCGAATTGCCGACGGCGCCCGCCCGCCAACCCGCAGCCATCCGAATGCACGCAGGGTGGGGCGGGCTATCGTTGTGCAGCCGCCCCTATCTTGCCCCCTCCCCACACTCCTATCTTGCCCCCTCCCCACACCCATATTTTGCCCCCTGCCCACAAAGAGGGGGGAGGTCGCCATGACTCATGCGCTGGCTTCATGCGCTCGCGGGACGGGATGCCAGGGCCAATCGTCCTTCACATCCAGGGCGCGGCGTGGCAAAACTCGCGGCCATGTCCCGCCACCGGACCCGCTCCAACGCTTTTCCGACCGCCGTGCCGATCCTGGGGGGCGTGTCGGAGCTCGCCCGGAAGTACGACGGCTTCATCCTCGACATCTGGGGCGTGATCCATGACGGGGTCAGGCCCTACCCCGGGGCGGTCGCGTGCTTGCGCCGTCTCAAGGCTGGCGGCAAGCGGGTCGCGCTCTTGTCCAACGCCCCGCGGCGCGTCGCCGCGCTCGTCCAGGCGATGGCGGCCATGGGCATTCCCGGCGAGCTTTACCACGGCGTGCTGTCCTCCGGCGAGCTCGCCTATCAGGAGCTCAGGACCCGCCGCGACCCGTGGTACGCGGCGCTGGGCCGCGCCTGCTACCATCTCGGCCCCGAGCGCGACAAATCCATGCTCGAGGGCCTCGATCTCGAGCCGGCGGCGCGCGTCGAGGAGGCCGGATTCATCCTCAACACCGGCCTCGACCGGGACCAGGAGAGTGTCGCCGATTACGAGCCGGTATTGGCCGCCGGGGCGGCGCGCGGCATACCGATGATCTGCGCCAACCCCGACCTCGAGGTGGTCCGCGGCGGCCGTCGGATCGTCTGCGCCGGCGCGCTTGCGGCGCGCTACGAGGCGCTGGGCGGCGAGGTCCGCTATCACGGCAAGCCTGACGCGCCCATATATGAGGCCTGTGTGGCCCGGCTCGGCGGGGCCGCGCCCGAGCGTACCGTTGCGGTCGGCGATTCGCTCTTGACCGACATCGCCGGGGCCCAGGCCCTCGGTCTCGACACGGTGCTGGTCGCCGGCGGCATCCACGGCGACGCGCTCGGCGTGGGCGAGGGCGGAGGGCTCGACGGGCGACGCCTGACCGAGTTCTGCGTCCGGGCGGGCCATATGCCCACCGCGGCGATCCCGGCGTTCGTCTGGTAGGGGGGTGGCCGGCCCGGCCGAAACTCCGTTGAGCGGGCCTCTGCTGGTGGCGGCCCGAGGACGCGCGCGGGGCCTTGACGGATGGGCCGGGCCACCCGTCCGCCCTGGCGTTCGCCATAAACGCTTGCAATCCTCATAGTATTTGAACGATAATTCCAAAAAGCTTCGTTGACTCCGGTGGGGACGGGACGGCCATGGCGCGACCCCAGCAGTTCGAGCGCGAGACGGTGCTGGACAGGGCGATGCAGACCTTCTGGTGCCAGGGCTACCACGCGACCTCGGTCCAGGACCTGGTGGACGCCATGGGCATTAACCGGGGCAGCCTGTACCACGCCTTCGGCGACAAGCGCGGCCTGTTCATGGCGGTTCTCGACCACTATGGCGGGGCGGTCAGGGACCGCTGGCTGGCCGAGTTGGATCGGCCTGGCTCCGCCCGGGGAGCGATATCCGGGTTCTTCGCCCGGCTCGGCGACTTCGCCGCCGCCGACCGGCGCCGGCGCGGCTGCCTGATGTGCAATTCGGCGGTGGAGCTCGCGCCCCACGATCCCGAGGTTGCCGCCAGGCTGACCGCCGGCTTCGCCGCCATCGAGGCGGGGTTCCTGCGGGCGCTCATGCGCGCGCGGCGGCAGGGTGAAATCGGCGAAGGCCGCGACCTTCGCGCGCTCGCCCGGTTCCTGACCGCCAGCCTCCAGGGCCTCCTCGTCATCGCCAAGGCGGTCCCGGACCGCGCGCTGCTCGAGGACATGGTCGATCAGATCCTCTCTGTGCTCGAGTGAACCATTTTATCTTTTTTAGAATGATCGTTCTAAATCATCGCGGAACGGTGCGGACGATACCGGGGGCACTACAAAAGGGCACTACAAAGCAGGGCAAAAGAGAACCAGCGCGCAGATCGGCGACAAAAATAGAAATAGCAGTGAACGAGAATAAATGAGCAGGCAGACATGGCGTGCTCAGCCCACATTTCGGCATCCGAGGCCGACCCTGTCGGCGCTACCGCTGCCGCCGCATGTGCCCGCGCCGCGCGCGGCGCGGCGCGAATAAACGCTGCGGCGCGAATAGACGCTTGGGCCGTTGCTCCGCTATACTCGGCTCCATACTCGGCTCCCGGTGGCCTTGAGCGGGGGAGCGGAGCTTAAAAGGCCACGGCGGCTTTAAGGAGGGCGTGCTCGAGAGGAGCGTGCCCGAGGAGAGAGTGACATGGCGGACTTTCCGAAGCGGCGGCGGGCGGACTGGGAGAAGTTGGCGGCCGAGGAGCTCAAGGGCCGCTCGCTCGACGCGCTGAGCTGGATGACGCCCGAGGGCATCCAGGTCAAACCGCTTTATGGCGCCGAGGACCTCGAGGCGCTCGAGCATGTCCAAAGCCTACCCGGCTTCCCGCCTTATCTCCGCGGCCCATACGCCACCATGTACGCCAACCGGCCCTGGACCATCCGCCAGTACGCCGGCTTCTCGACCGCGGAGGCCTCGAACGCCTTCTACCGGGAGTGTCTCAAGGCCGGCCAGATGGGGCTGTCGGTCGCCTTCGACCTGGCCACCCACCGCGGCTATGACTCCGATCATCCCCAGGTCGTCGGCGATGTCGGCATGGCCGGCGTCGCCGTCGATTCGGTCGAAGACATGAAGATCCTGTTCGGCGGCATTCCCCTGGACCGCATGAGCGTGTCGATGACCATGAACGGCGCGGTGCTGCCGGTGATGGCCGGCTTCATCGTCGCCGCCGAGGAGCAGGGCGTCGGCCAGGAGCAGCTTTCCGGCACCATCCAGAACGACATCCTCAAGGAGTTCATGGTCCGCAACACCTATATCTACCCGCCGGAGCCCTCGATGCGCATCGTGGCCGACATCATCGAGTACACGGCCAAGCACATGCCCAAGTTCAACTCGATCTCGATCTCCGGCTACCACATGCAGGAGGCCGGCGCCACGGCCGTCCAGGAGCTCGCCTTTACCCTTGCCGACGGCATGGAATATGTCCGAGCGGCGCTCTCCCGCGGCCTTGAGGTGGACCAGTTCGCGCCCAGGCTGTCCTTCTTCTTCGGCATCGGCATGAACTTCTTCATGGAGATCGCCAAGCTCCGCGCGGCGCGCCTCCTGTGGGCGCGGATCATGAAGCAGTTCGGGGCTGAAGACCCGCGCTCACTCGCGCTCAGGACCCATTGCCAGACCTCGGGCGTGAGCCTGACCGAGCAGGACCCCCATAACAACATCATCCGGACCGCCTTCGAGGCGATGGCGGCGGTCCTCGGCGGCGCCCAATCGCTGCACACCAACGCCTTCGACGAGGCGATGGCGCTGCCCACGCCACTCTCGGCCCGGATCGCCCGCAACACGCAGCTGATCCTGGCCGAGGAATCCGGCGTCGGCCACGTGGTCGATCCTCTGGGCGGCAGCTATTACGTGGAAAGCCTCACCGGCAGCGTGGCGACGGCGGCCTGGCAATTGATCCAGGAGGTCGAGGAGCTGGGCGGCATGACCAAGGCCGTGGGCTCGGGCATGCCCAAGCTCAAGATCGAGGAGACCGCGGCCCGCCGCCAAGCCCGCATCGACCGCGGCGAGGAGGTGGTGGTCGGGGTCAACAAGTACCCGCCCGGGACGGAGGAGAAGGTCGACATCCTCGAGATCGACAATGCGGAAGTGCGCGGGCGGCAGATCGCGCGGCTTGAACAGGTGCGCAAAAGCCGCGACCAGGAGGCCTGCCGGGCGGCGCTCGAGGCGCTTGGCGAGGCGGCTCAAGGCGGCGGCAACCTGCTGGCCTTTGCCATCGAGGCGAGCCGCGCCCGGGCCACCGTGGGCGAGATATCCGACGCCCTGGAGAAGATATTTTCCCGCCACCGCGCCCAGACCCACAGTATTTCGGGCGTCTACGGCGCGGCCTATGAGGGCGACGCGGCCTTCGCCGGGATCCAGGACGAGGTCAACGCCTTCGCCGCCGAGGAAGGCCGCCGTCCGCGGCTTCTCGTGGTCAAGCTCGGCCAGGACGGCCACGACCGCGGCGCCAAGGTCATCGCCTCGGCCTTTGCCGATATCGGTTTCGACGTCGATGTCGGCCCGTTGTTCCAGACCCCGGAGGAAGCGGCGCGTCAGGCCATCGAAAACGACGCCCACGCCATCGGCGTGTCCAGCCAAGCGGCCGGCCACAAGACCCTGGTGCCGGCGCTGATGAAGGCGCTCAAGGCCCAGGGCGGCGAGGACGTCGTGGTCATTTGCGGCGGCGTCATACCGCCCCAGGACTACGAACTCTTGAAGCAGGCCGGGGTCCAGGGGATCTACGGCCCCGGCACCAACATCCCCCTTGCCGCCAGCGACATCCTCAAACTCATCCGCCGCCGCCGGAAGGCGGCGTAGGCCAGGGAACGGCGGGCCGGGCTAGGGTCTCACGGGCGACGGCAGCCGTGGCCCCAGGGGAGGGCCGCGTAGGTTCCCGAGGCTGCGCGCCGTCGGATGATAAGTACCTCTTGCCGCGCGTCCCTGAGCCTTCCGGCCGCTCGGCCGCCGGGGCCGCCGCATCCATCGTGATGCCACGGCGGGTGCGCGCATGGCCGTGGCCCGCCGCTCACGACTCCGCCATCTCCTTGCCGGCCAGCGCCCGGCGGATGAGCGCCACGGTCTCCGGGATGCCGTAAAGGGCGATGAAGGATCCCATGCGCGGTCCCCGGCTCGTTCCCAAGAGGATTTCGTAGAGCGCCTGGAACCACGTCTTGAGATCGGGGAAGGGATGGCGTTTGCCGACCTCGTAGAGCTCGAACTGGATGGCTTCGGCTTCGGCGTCGGCGGGAAGCGTCGCCAAAACCTCCGCCAGCTCCCTGAGCGCGGCCTTTTCCGTCTCGCTGGGCGCCCGGTAACGCTTCTTGGGCTTCACGAAGTCGCGGTAGTAGGCGAGCGCATGGCCGACCAGGCGGTCGAGAAGCGGGTCGGCCTGGGGCGTGGCCCCGGGCGCATGGCGGGAGATGAAGCCCCACAGCACCGCCTCGTCCTCGGTCGATGAGGCGCTCGCTAGATTCAACAGCAGGCCGAAGCTCACCGGCACGCTTCCGGCCGCCGGGGCGCCGTCGTGGATGTGCCAGACCGGGTTTTCCAGGCGCTCGGCCGGGTCCTGCTCCGGGAGCTTGGCGAGCTCGGAGAGGTAGTCGTCGACGTGGCGCGGGATGACGTCGAAGTAGAGCCGCTTGGCCCGCCGCGGCTGCCGGTACATGTACAGCGACAGGCTCTCCCAAGGCGCGTAGCCGAGCCATTCCTCGACGGCGATCCCGTTGCCCTTGGACTTGGAAATCTTCTCCCCGTTCTCGTCGAGGAACAGCTCGTAGGTGAAGCCCTCCGGTGGCGTGGCCCCGAGGATGCGGCAGATTCGGCTCGACAGCTTCACCGAGTCGATGAGGTCCTTGCCGGACATTTCGTAATCGACCCCCAGCGCCGCCCAGCGCAGGGCCCAGTCCACCCGCCACAGCGGCTTGCAATGGCCGCCGGTTACCGGAGTCTCGATCAGCTTTCCGTTCGGGCCACGAAATACGATTGTTCCCTTATCGGGTTTCACCTCTTTCGGCCGCACGTAGATATACCTTGGCAAACCAATCTCATCGTCATGGATTTTTGGCAGGAACAGGCCATAGGTCTTCCGCCGTTCGGGTCCGACGGTCGATAGCGCCGCCTTGAGGATCTCATCGTAGTGCTCCAAGATCTTGAGCAGCGTTTCATCAAACCGGCCGCTCGTATAACAGTCGGTCGCGCTCTGGAATTCGTACTCGAAGCCGAAGGAATCCATGAACTCCCGCAGCTTGGCGTTGTTGTGGTGGCCATAGCTTTCGTGGCAGCCGTCGGGATCGTCGATTGAGGTTAGCGGCACGCCTCCCAGGGGCCGCTTATCCACGTAATTTTCAAACATCTCTCGCTTGGAGATGTTGTCCGGCACTTTTCTCAGCCCGTCCATGTCGTCGGAGAAGGTGATCAGCCGGGTCGGGATGTCGGTGAGCCGGGCGAAGGCCTGGCGCACCATGGTGGTCCTGACGACCTCGCCGAAGGTGCCGATATGGGGAAGCCCCGAGGGTCCATAGCCGGTCTCGAACAGCACATGGCCCTTCGCCGGCGTGCCGCCCGCGGTGCGCTCCAGAAGCTTGCGGGCCTCCTGGAACGGCCAGGCCTTGGCTTGCATGGCGCGTTCGCGGTCGCTGGACATCCGGTCCTCATTCCCGCCGGCTCATCTTCGGGACGCGCGGGCGACCCTAGGCTGGGCTTCGAGACCCGTCAACCGATGCGGCCGTGCCAGGGTTAAATTGCACAGGGAGGTCGGCCTACCCTTTTCCCCCACCCAATATACCCCTCCCAACCGGGGGAGGGTCATCCAATGGATGCCTTGGGAGTTCTCTCCTACCCATCAAGGGGAGGGGTTTTGCCGAAGCCGCCGACAATTTCCCCCTCCCTTATGCCTTGAGAGTTCTCCCTTACCCATCAAGGGGGAGGGTCATCCAATGGATGCCTTGAGAGTTCTCTCCTACCCATCAAGGGGAGGGGGTTTTGCCGAAGCCGCCGACAATTTTCCCCTCCCCTGGCGGGAGGGGGTAGGGGGAGGGGGTTGAAGGATGATTCGTGAATTTCCGGAAGTTGCGCTAAATCGTTTGGGGCGATCGACGATAGGCGCCATGACCGCTGAGCCTATATAATCCTGTGGTGAGCGATAGCGCGGCTCTTGGAAAGCGGCTCTTGCTCCCCGAGGCGCCGGTCCTGGTGGCCGGGGTCAGGGGGGCGAAGTGGCTCGAATCGACCGGCGAGGTCGAGGACCAGACGCTTCAAGCGGCGGCGGCGCGGGCCCGCGCCGGTCCGCCACCGATCCTCTGCCACGCGCCGGCGACGGCCCGGCGCCTCAAGGTCGACCGGTTCCCGGCCCATGACCTGTTGGAGCTGTTCGCCTTCGTGCGCCCGGCCCGGTTCTGCCTGCCGACCCCGCGCGGCCTGGCCGAGGCCGTGGGCGTGGCCCTGCCGGGAACCCTGGAGAACGAGGCCGAAAGCCTGATCGCCGCCGCCCGCCGGCTGCTCGGCGAACTGGCCGCCATGGCCGGCCGGCCCGAGGACCGGTTGGTTGCAATGCTTGATCAGGCCATGGCCGCTGGCCTCCTAGTGGACCACACCCTATCTGCCACAGAAGAACAGTATTGCTTCCGGGAGGACCACGTTCGAGAAGCACTCTATCAAAGCATTCCCGCAGCCCGCCGACGTCGC
>JACZXZ010000089.1 GCA_022571365.1 Pseudomonadota bacterium
CGCTGGCCCACGGTGTAATGAATAATGCCGTCGTGGCGGCCCAACGGCGTCCCGTCGACATGGACGATCTCGCCCGGCGCGGCGGCGCCGGGGCGCAGGCGCTCGATAACCCGGGCGTAGCCGCCGCTCGGCACGAAGCAGATATCCTGGCTGTCGGGCTTGTCCGAGACCTTGAGCCCGAGACGCCGGGCGACGGCGCGGGTCTCGTCCTTTTTCATCCCGCCCAGGGGAAAGCGCAGGAATTCAAGCTGCTCCAAGGTCGTGGCAAACAGGAAGTAGCTCTGGTCGCGGGAGCGATCCGCGGCGCGGTGGAGCTCCACGCCGGCCGGGCCCGCCACGCGGCGCACGTAGTGGCCGGTGGCCAGCGCCTCGGCGCCCAGCTCGCGGGCGGTTCGAACCAGGTCGCGGAACTTGACGGTCTGGTTGCAGCGCACGCAGGGGATCGGAGTCTCGCCCCGCAAGTAGCTGTCGGCGAAGTCCTCCATCACCTCGCGCCGGAAGCGGCTCTCATAGTCGAGCACGTAATGGGGGATGTCGAGCGCGTCGGCCACCCGCCGGGCGTCGTAGATGTCCTGCCCCGCGCAGCAGGCCCGCGCCCGCCCCCGCGCCTGGCCGTGATCGTAGAGCTGGAGCGTGAGGCCCACCACGTCATAGCCCTCGGCCGCCAGAAGTCCGGCGGTCACCGAGCTGTCGACCCCGCCCGACATGGCGACGACCACGCGGGTGTCGGCAGGCGCCTTGTCGAGTCCCAAGGAATTCATGGTCTTGATCCCGGCCTCATGGGCGGCGATAAATTAATCCATGGGCGGCAATATAGGCCGCGGACGGCCAAGCGCAACCTTCCCGGCGACAGTTGGAGAGCCGCGGACGGCCAGGCGCAACCTTCAGCCATCGAGCCCCATGTCCCAGAACGCGGCCTCGAGCCGGGTCGCCTCGCGGAAGGTCCGGGCGAGGGAGTCGAATCGGCCGGGGCCGCCGCGAGTCTCGGACAGGCGGTCGAGGGCGGCGACCTCGGCCCGCGCCAGCTCCTGGTAGTCCCCGCCCGCATACATCTCGATCCACGAGCGGTAGGGGTTGCCGTCGAGCCTGGTGGCCGGATCGGTCTTGAGCCTAAGGCCGATCTCGGCGTAGCCGACGATGCAGGGGGCGAGCGCCACATGGAGGTCCAGGAGATCGCCGGCGAGGCCCTTCTCGATCACATAGCGGGTATAGGCCATGGTCTCCCTCGCCTCTTCGAGCGTCGTTATTTCCGCTTCGCCGAGCCCCCAGCCGGCGCAGTACTCGACGTGGAGCTTCATCTCCACATCAAGGATGGCCATGAGCGAGGCCGCCGCCCGGCGCATGTCGGCGAGGGACTCGCTCTTGTAGACGGCAAGGCCGTAGGCCCGCGCGAGGTGGATGAGGAACAGGTAGTCCTGGCCGAGATAGCGGCGGAAGCAGGCCTCCGGCAGGCTGCCGTCGGCCAGCCGGCGGACGAAGGCGTGGCCGGTATAGCGCTCCCAATCATCAAGGCCCGCCGCCTTGAGCCGCGCGAACAGGCTGTCGGCCCCGGCGACGGCCTCGGCGGCGGCTGGAGGTTGGTTCTCCGCCATCACGTCCCTCCCCCTCGGCCGGGCTGTCGCGATGGCCTCGACCGCCGCTCGGCTCGGCCCGCCGCTTCGCTGCTCGACAGGTAAGCCTTATTCCGCAGGCAGGTTGCTGTTGAAAATGTCGGCCGCTACCTTCCACGCGCCGCCCACCTTCTTCCATACGACGACGTATTTGCCCTTGTCCGTTACCCGGCCATCGTCGGTATCGAAGGCGAATATGTACCAGCCGTAGTCATACGCCATGTCGCCTGACGAAGAGGCTTCGACTCGGTCGGCGCCGAAGGTAAATTCGACGTTGGGGAGCTCACCCCAACTCTTCCAGACCTCAACAATCGCCTTTGGACCTTGGATCGCCGGCGAGTTGGGCGGAAGCAACAGTCCATCCGACGCGTAGAGCGCTTCGATCACCGCGAAGTCTCTCTGTTTGAAGGCCTCCACCCATTTCGCATTGATCTCGTTGAGCTGCGCTTCCACGCCGTGCGCCAAGGCGGGGCTCGTTGAAACCAGCCCGGCCACCAGGAAAGCCATTGCCAACACGCAGGGCTTGAAGTTCCGCAGATACGACATTTGATCCCCCCTGCTCTCAATCACGGTCCGGCGCCGAGCGATAGGGGAAAATGCAGGGTACGGGAATCAACCGTTTGCCGTAGCCCCGCGATCCGGCCGCGTTTTAACCGGGATGCCCCAGATGGCTCCCCCCGGTTGCCGGCGATGGTAGCACAGATGGTAGTACAACAGGCGCCCGACCCGGCCACGAATCCGGCCCTCAACCGGCGCGGTAGGTCGCGCGGTCCCCTTCGGCATAGCGCTTCCCCCATCGGGTGTCCTCCCAATAAGCCCGTCAAGCCCGGGCACCTTGAGGGATATGCTTGAGGGATATGGCGGAATCCGCCCGATGAGGCGAATTCGCGGAAGGTTATCCAGGAAACCCGGCTTTCCTAGCCCCCCAACCAGTTGTGGGTGTCGGTGGGCAGGCTCACGGTGAGCCCATCGAGCTCTTCGGTCATGACGATCTGGCAGCCGAGCCGCGAAGTCGGGGTCAGCCCAAAGGCGAGGTCGAGCATGTCCTCCTCGTCCTCGTCCGGCGCGGGCAGGACGCCGTACCACTGTGGATCGACGATGACGTGGCAGGTCGAACAGGCGAGCGAACCCCCGCACGCGCCCTCGATGCCGATGCCGTTGTCGTGGGCGATCTTGAGCAGAGACAAGCCCGCCGGCGCCTCGACCTCGTGCCGGGTCCCGTCGGGATCGACGAAAGTCATCTTGGGCATGACGCCGAACTCGGTAGCCTCCGCTTGCCCCTCACCCGCGACGCGGGCCCGCGTTCCAAGACGGGGTGGGCGACGACAAGAAGCCCGACTTCAGATTCCTCGGCCCCGAAGGTCAAGGGCGCAAGGCTGCCGACCACCCCCCGACGACGCCGGGGCGGTCCCGGGCCGCCTCGAGCCCGCCGGCGATCCGGCCGGCTGGCTCGAAGCCGTCGGAACGCACGGTGATTCGGAACGCACGGTGATCGCGGGTCGTCATTGCCGGGCCAGCTTGCCCGGCCGGGCCGCGCGCGGCGCCTTGAGACCCGCCCTCGCCTTGAGACTCGCCCTCGCCTTGCCGCGGAGCTTGCCCACGGTGCGGACGATCTGCTCCACGGCGCGGTCGACCTCCGCCTCGGTGGTGTACCGGCCAAAGCCGATTCTGAGCGCGCCGCCCGCCAACTCCTCCGCGACACCGAGGGCCCTCAGCACGTAGGACGGCTCGATCGACGCCGAAGTGCAGGCCGAGCCCGACGACATCGACAGGCCCTCGCATTCCGTCATCAGCTCCTCGGCATCCACATGGGCGAAGCTCAGATTGAGGTTGCCGGGGATGCGCTGCCTCGGATCGCCGTTGAGATAGACCTCCGGAAGCTGCTCGGTGATGGCCCGGTGGAAGCGGTCGCGCAGATCGCGCAGACGTTCGGCCTCCGCGCCCATCTCGCGCTCGGCGATGGCGCAGGCCTCGCCGAGGCCGACGCACAAGGGCGTCGGCAGGGTGCCCGATCTGAGGCCGCGCTCCTGGCCGCCGCCGTCGAATATCGCGACCAGGCGGACGCGCGGCCGGCGGCGCACATACAGGGCGCCGATCCCCATCGGTCCGTAGATCTTGTGGCCGGAGATGCTCGCAAGGTCGATGCCCATGGCCTCGACATCGAGGGGGATCTTGCCCACCGCCTGGGCCGCGTCGGTATGGAAGAGCACGCCCCTCTCGCGGCATATCGCGCCGATTTCCCGGATCGGCTGGATGACGCCGATCTCGTTGTTGGCCGCCATGATCGAGACCAGCACGGTCCGCTCGGTGATGGCCTTCGCCAACCGGCCGAGGTCGATGAGCCCGTTCGACCCAACCGGCAGATAGGTGACCTCGAAGCCCTCCCGCTCCAGATGGCGGGCGGTTTCGACCACGCATTTGTGCTCGGTCACGCAGGTGATGACATGGTCCTTGCGGTCCTTGTGGTCCTTGTGGTCCTTGTGGAACCGCATGACGCCCTTGAGCGCCAGATTGTTGGACTCGGTTGCGCCCGAGGTGAAGATGACCTCCCTGGCGTCGGCCCCGATCAGGCTGGCGACCTGGCGGCGGGCGGCCTCGACCGCTGCCTCGGCCTCCCAACCATAGCTGTGCTGCCGCGAATGGGGGTTGCCGAACTTCTCGATGAAATGGGGCAGCATCGCCGCGACCACGCGCGAGTCGGTCGGGGTGGTCGCCTGATAGTCCAGGTAGATCGGACGCCGCTTCGTCCCGATCCCGGCCTCGGTGGGGTCCAACCGCTCCGCCATCTCGCCCGAGCCCGCCCTCAGGCCGCCGGCGCCGCCATGGCGGACCGGGTGCGGGCAAAGAGCCCGCCCCAGGCCTCCACGAATCGATCGATATCGGCGGCGCTGGTCCGCCAGCCGAGGCTCACCCGAATCGCGCCTCCCGCCTCGGCCTCCGAGGCCCCCATGGCGCGCAACACGTGGGACGGCTGCACCTTGCCGGACGAACAGGCGGCCCCGGCGCTGACCGCCACGCCGGCCAGATCCAAGGCCATGACCTGGGTCTCGCTGGCCACGCCCGGCATGGTGAAGCACGAGGTGTTCGCCACCCGCGGGGCTTCGGCGCCAAAGATGTTGACGCCCGGCGCCAAGTCCAGCACGCGCCGCTCGAGATCGTCCCTGAGCCGGGTCAGGGAAGCGGTGTTCCCGAGCCCCTCCCGGGCCAGCTCGGCGGCAACGCCGAAGCCGGCGAGCGCGGCGACGCCTTCCGTGCCGGCGCGGCGGCTGCGCTCCTGCCCGCCGCCCCGAAGCATCGGCTCGACCTCCACGCCGTCGGCGACGACCAGCGCGCCCGCGCCTTGGGGTCCCGCGATCTTGTGCGCCGACAGCGACATCAGATGGACCCCCAACGAGCCGAGGTCGACCGGGATCTTGCCCGCCGCCTGGACCGCGTCGCAATGGACCAGGCAGTCATGGGACCGAGCCAGCCGGGCGACCTCGGCGACCGGCTGGATGACGCCGGTCTCGTTGTTGGCGAGAAGCACCGAGACCAGCGCCGGTTTTCCGTCCCGCGAAAGCAACCGGGCCAGCGCCTCGAGGTCGACGACGCCGTCGGCGCCGACCGGCAGGATCTCGGCATGGGGCGCGGCGCGGAGGACCGAGTCGTGCTCGATGGCCGAGACGATGACGCGGACGCGCCCGTGCCCGTGAAGCGCCAGGTTGTTCGCCTCGGTGCCGCTGCTCGTGAACACGACCTGCTCGGGGCGGGCGCCCACAAGGGCGGCCACCCGCTCGCGCGCCTCCTCGACCGCGCGCCGGGCCAGGCGCCCGAAGCGATGGACCGAAGAGGCGTTGCCCAAACGCCCCATGGCCTCGACCACGGCCGCGATCACGGCCGGCTTCATCGGCGCGGTCGCGTTGTAATCGAGATAGACGGCTCTCTCCATGGCAGCGGCGGCTTCCCGCCTCACTCCGCGGCGGCCGGCGGAGAAGGCTCGTCGTGGTGGATGGCGCGGCTGGTGCCGGGAACCCGACCCGCGCAGACCTCGGCCACCGACATCATGGCGTATCGCCCTTTCGTGGTGAGCCTCACCTACCCTCTC
>JACZXZ010000003.1 GCA_022571365.1 Pseudomonadota bacterium
TGGAAACGGTCGCTGTTCGGCGACCACCACATGCACGGCCCCGAAGGCGTGCGCTTCTTCACCCGGGTGAAGACCGTGACCTCGCGCTGGCCGACCGGCATCCGCGCCGGGGCGGATTTCGCCCTGCCGACCATGGGGTGAGGGCGGTTCTTCCGACCGCCCCGGCCGTTCCGTCCATTGGGGCGGGTCCTCGCCGCGGCAATGCCGTGGCGCGTTGCCGCTTTACTTCAGGCGCGAGAAAAGGCGCAACGCCTGCCCGGTCATCGACTGGTGTTTAAGACACCGTGGTTTATACGCGGGTTTATACGCGTTTATACGCCAGACCGGCCTAGTCGCAGGCCGTCGCTCCGGCCGGGGGCGGCGGCGGCGATAATCGCTTGCGGTCCGCGAGGCCGCTATGCTCCTATAAAGTAGAGCTTGAATGCGTCGGGTGTCGCGCCGGCTTCCGGCCGGCGGCTGTTCCGAGGAAGTTGCGGCGCGACAACGGCATAACGAGGGGGCGGTGATCATGTCCGGATTGTTCGCGGAGGCCCGCAAGCGGCTCAAGGCCGCGGCCAAGCATCTCGAGGTGGACCCGGATGTCCTGGAGAAGCTCAAATATCCCAAGGAGACGCTCGCGGCCAGCCTGATGGTGCGGATGGACGATGGCTCGCGACGGTCGTTCAAGGCTTGGCGCTGCCGTTACGACGACACCCGCGGCCCGACCAAGGGGGGCATCCGCTATCACCCGCAGGTCAACATCGACGAGGTGATGGCGCTCGCTTTCTGGATGACCTTCAAATGCGCGGTGGCCAATCTCCCCTTCGGCGGCGCCAAGGGGGGCGTGTCGGTGAACCCGCGCCAGTTGTCGAAGGCCGAGATCGAGCGCCTGTCACGGGCCTACGTCCAGGCCTTCGCCAGTTTCATCGGCCCGGATCGCGACATACCGGCCCCCGACGTCTACACCAACCAGATGATCATGGGGTGGATGGCCAACGAATACGGAGCCATGGTGGGCCATCCGACGCCCGCCGTCATCACCGGCAAGCCGCTCGTGCTGGGCGGTTCGCTCGGCCGCGAGGATGCAACCGGCCGCGGCGGTTATTACGTGCTGCGCCTTCTGGAAAAGGAGCTGGGCGTCTCGCCCGAGAAGACGCGCGTCGTGCTCCAGGGCTTCGGCAACGTCGGCTATCACTGCGCCCGCCTGCTCCATGAAGCCGGGTTCAGGATCATCGGCCTTTCCGACTCCACCTCCGCGATTTACGACTCGGATGGCATAGACCCGGTCGCCGCGATGGAGCACAAGAGGAAGACCGGCGCCCTGGCGGGCGCCTCGACCAACGGCAAGACCGTTGAGATGAGCAACGCCGAGTTGCTCGAGTCCGAGTGCGACCTGCTGATTCCGGCGGCGCTGGAAAATCAGATCACCGGGGAGAACGCGGACAACATAAAGGCGCCGTTGATTCTGGAGCTGGCCAACGGTCCGACCACGCCGGACGCCGACGCGATCCTCGATCGGAAAGGGGTCACGGTCGTTCCCGACATCCTGGCGAACGCCGGTGGCGTGACGGTGTCCTATTTCGAGTGGGTGCAGAACAAGAGCGGCTATTACTGGACGCTGGAGGAAGTCCAGTCCCGTCTCAGGCAGTTCCTCGAGCCTGAAGCGACGCGGGTTTGGCAGCTCAAGCAGGACAAGGGCATCGACATGCGGACCGCCGCCTATGTCCATGGCCTCGACCGCATCGCCCAGGCGGTCGCCGCCCACGGCACCAAGGCTTACTTCTCGAGCTGATCGGCCCGTCCGCACCGAGGGATTTCGGGCCCGACTCGGCTCAACCGGGCGGGCCGGAGTCGGCTCAACCGGGCGCGCCGGCGCTGCCTCCGCCGGGCTTTGGTCCAAATCGTCCGGGGCCGGCCAGTCCGTCGCGCGCGCGCCCTGCCGCGCGAGTCACGAACGGCCGGGGGAGACTCCTCAAACCGGCTCTCAAGCGTCCAGCTCGAGGGAGCCCTTGGGCACCGAGATGCAGGTGAGACACGATCCGGCTTCCGGCATCTCGCCCGGCTCTCCGACATAGCTCACCTCGCCGCTCTTGATGGCGGTGATGCAGGTGCCGCAGTTCCCGGCGCGGCAGCCGAAGTCGATGGAGACCCCGTTCGCTTCGGCGAATTCGAGCAGATTCCCTATTTCGGGATCCCAGGCGCAGCTCTTGCCGGATTTGATGAATTTCACCTCGATGGCGGCCGCCTCGGCGGGCTTGATCTCCGGCGCCTTCTGGACCTTCTTGACCGTCGCCGGGCCGAATACCTCGTAGTTGATATCGCTTTCGGGAACCCCCCAGGCTTCCAGCCCCTCGGCCAGGGAGTTCATCATCGGCGGCGGCCCGCAGAAATAGAATTCGTAATTGTTGGACGGCAGCAGACTCCGCAACAGGTCGACGCTCACCCGTTCGCCGTGGTGGTAGTCCTCGCCCGCGACATCGTCCTCGCCGGGATTGCTGTAGCAGACATGCAGATGGACGTTTTCATTCTCCCGGGCGATGGCGCTCAGATGGTCCTTCATGATGTGCTCCTTGCTGTTGCGCACACCCAGGAAGAACCAGGTCTCGCGCTTCGAGCCGGTCTCGACGATCGCGTTCAACATGCTGAGCACCGGCGTGATCCCGACGCCGCCGGCGATCAGCACCGCCGGGGTCTGCTTGGTCATGTCGAGATAGAAATGCCCGCTCGGCGCCTTGACGTCGACGATATCGCCTTCATGGAGCTGGTCGCAGAAGAAACTCGAGGACAGACCCGGGGGTGCGTCCGGCTTGTCGCGTGGCGGCGGCAGCTTCTTGATCGTCACCCGGTAGTGGTCGCTTTTGGGGCTGTCCGAGAGCGAATAGCAGCGGACCACCGGCTTCGGCTGGCCGGCGATGTTCAGCCGGAAGGTGAGGTACTGGCCGGAGTTGAAGGGAGGCAGGGCCTTCCGGTCGTGGGGCCTGAGATAGAAAGAGCTGATGCCCTCGCATTCCAGGGACTTGCGCGCGACCTGGAACTTGCGGAAACCATTCCACGACAGCTCCGTCCGCTCCCGCTCGAACCTGCGATGGGCCATGAGGCCCGCGACCCGCTCCCTGAGGTATTCCTGCTCGGCCTCGGCGCTGCGTGCGGAGAGCCTGGTGGCGCGCAGGGTGCTGGCCACGAACACGCCGGTATAGACCGCCATGGCCGCGAGAAAGGCGATCGCCGCGACATTGACCAAAACATCCATCGGCTCAACTTCCTAGAGTTTACCGCGGGTCTCGAACCGGAACCCCGTTGATATCGTCGTCGATGTTGCAGACGCCGTCCATTTCCGTGCCGCCCTTCCGCAGTCCGACACGGCCTCACGCCGCCTTGTGAATACGCTGTCGAAACCCAAAATCAGTGGCGGCCGGAACGAACCCGGCCCGCCGTACCTCAGAGGATTAAAGTATCGTTCATTTGCATGCTGTATGCCGCCGTCCTCGGGCGCCCGGAAGCGTAAGAATGGCGAGTTCGAGCACTGTTACGGCCCCATCAGAACTGGATAAGGAACTCCGTGCGTCCGCCCGAGCCCATGTCACGATCTTCCTGAAAGGAGACGAAGCCCTCGAACTGCAACTGCACCCGCCGCCCCAACGCCTGCTGGAGTTGAAAGCCGATGGCGACGGCGTCGAAGCCCTGGTCACCGGTGTCCTTGTGGGCGGCGAGCTCGAGGACAAGGTTCCGGCGATGGTTGTCCCAGAACGCCTGATAGCCCGTGGCTATTCCAACGATGTCGTTAGGGAAGCTGCTGAGCTCCGACAAATAATTTCCCAGGCTCGGGGAGGCAAAGAGAATGCCGAGAGCCGCTAAGGCACCGCCGACGACCGGTTCGCGTCCCGCCTGAGTGAAACGATCGATGGCCAAGAAAGGGTTGACGTAAACGATGTCATCCGACGACTCGACGGTCCACGACACCTCCGCCGACAGCAGCGCGCCGTCGGCGACCTGCGGCGTGTCCGCGTCTTCGGCGATCGAGGTGTTGACCCGGAACGTGGTGTTGAAGAGGCCCATGCGCTGCGTCGTGGAGCCGCCGATGTAGAAGGCGTCGCCGTTCGACTCGTCATCCTCGACATAGATCATGTCAAGGTTCACCGTGCTGGTCGGCAAGTCCGCCGAGTTGAAGAGGCCGAACATGTAAGGGTCCGATCCGTCACGGAAATCGACGCGGTCGAGCGAGTCCCACCCCCACACACCGGTAATCCGCAAGTTCGACACGCCGGGAAGGCGCACGTTGTTGCGGACGAGTCCGACCGCGTCAACGGTGTCGTTGATCAGGATGCCTTCCTGGAAAATGAGGGGCTGACGGCCGACCGAGAAGCCGAAGTCGAGCAACGTCTGCCCCTCCGGGTCGAGATCGGGAAACACGCTGCCAAGGTCACCTTCAAAGAACAGGGTCCGGATGTTCGGGTTGAATTCGCTGTTGAATCCGTCTAGCCCGTCTGGCTCGAAGACGTAGCGTGTGAACTGGCCGAACCGGTTCTTGTCCAGGGGACGGATTTGGAGGAGGATCTTTTCGGTTCCCGTCAGCTGGAGGTTGGCGAAGGCATTTAACCGATGCACCCATTCCGAGATCCGATCTGGGATGACACCGTTGTCGAAGGTTTGCAGCGCGGTGCGGTAGGTGGCGAACACCCACAGCCTGGGCTGCCACACCGCGCCGGTCGGTAGTTCGAAGCCTTCGCCGAGCTGGCCCGTGTCGAGGAAGGGAGGGCCCAGCTCCAGGAGGAGTGACGGACGCGCCGGTATGTCCCCGA
Source organism: Pseudomonadota bacterium (assembly GCA_022571365.1). Taxonomy (GTDB): domain Bacteria; phylum Pseudomonadota; class Alphaproteobacteria; genus JACZXZ01. The sequence continues at coordinate 4,779 of JACZXZ010000003.1, forward strand.
CCGAGAGGTACGGTGCGGGCTCGTCGGAAAGCCGGGGGATAGGCGTCGTTTCACCTAGCGGAAAAATCCCGTCGGCTCGAGCCGATGTCGCTCCGACAACGATCATTGCCAGCGCGATGGCGGCAGCCCGTTTCTTAAACGGCGCGCCCCGATGTGATTTCCACATAAGCTGAATTCTCCCCTGGACTTTCGCCTCGAACCCTCGTTTTTTTTATGCCCGTAACGGCAAGGCCGGGCGTGACCTAATCGTCGATGCTGAAGGTAATATCTCTCTCCCACAGGACTTCGTGGCCGGCCACCACCGCGTCGGCGACCGCGCGGGCGCTCATGCCGTAATCGAAGCCCACGCCCTGGATGGCAGTGACGAGGTTGACCGGTATCATCTGCACGATCAGGCGGATGGTCGCGCGATACGGACCTTTTCCGGTCAACGCGTCACCATCGATTCGATAGCTCGCCCAGCGGTGGCCAAGGGGCTCGATGCCCTTTCTATGGTTGCGCTCGACCGTCGATTCGCCGGTGAGGATCAGCGACAGAGTCGACGGCCGGAGGAACGGGAGTGCAGTGGTCGAGTAAGGGATGGTAATGATCCGTTCCCGCTCGCCGCCGCGAACGTTCTGGACGAGGAAGCGCGACTGCAAGGTGAAGAGCTGGTCGTCCAACGGTAGTTCGCCGGCGTGGACGTAAGACGATTCGCCATCCCGATAATCGCCATTGGGGTCCCGATCGCCCGATTTGAAGATCACCGTTCCCTCCCGGTCGGTGACCGTGACTTGCAGCCAGACCAGCCGCTCTCCGGTGAACCCGGTCGGCACGTTATGGCCGTCGGTGGCGTTCTCGACTTTCACCTTGAAGCGGATGCCATTCCGGTCCGCTTGTTCGGTCACGATCTCGCCGAGATGGTACCCGTTACGCAGCAGCTCCAGGCGCTTCTCCCGCGAATAGGCCAGCCGTTCGAGATTGATTTCGATAATCTCCCGCGCGTCCTCGCGGTCGTACCGGTCCTCCCAGATCTCGGGGAAATCGGCCTTCATCGGACAGTCGTCGCCTAGATCGTCGAGACACGCCTCGAGCTCGTCCTCCCAGTCCTCCTCTCCCCACGAGGCGCGGTGGTCGAATTGCAGCCATTCCTCGAGCGTGGCCATCTCTTGCGCCTCGGTGTTGTGGGGAAAGATTCCCGGGTGAATGACCGAGTAATCCGGCCCCGCGAATAAATGATTGGTCAGCTTTCGCGGCTGGGTCGGGACGTCGCCGATCACGGCCGCGGGACCGTATTCGTAACCCGAGGGAATCCCCTGGACCTGGCCCATGTGACAGTCCTGACAGGTCACGCCGCGCCCGGCGGCGGGTGACAGCCGGTATTCGCTGAACGCCTCTTCCAGCCGGAAGCCGTTGAACAGGGTCACGTCGTGGCAGCTGCCGCAGAAGGTGGAGGTGGAGATCGGGGTGAATAGCTCCACCTTGGTATGGATCTTGCGGCCCGGCTCCTCGGGATCGGTCACCACCCGATACTGGTCGGGGTTGGCCAGGACGCGCTCGAGTTCCCTATTTCCCGTCGGCCCGTAGACGGGCTGGAGGAGGTCGCCCTCGACCAGCGCGATGCGCCCGCTGATCTTGTTGTAGGCCTTGTTGACGCGGTGGCAGACGATGCAGGTGATGCCCTCCCGCGAGGTGGGATGCCGCTCCAGATTGGAGATCATGGTCGGTTCGCCGAGGTTCATCCCCACCTGGTTGTGGCAGCGCATGCAGAAGTCCCCCATGGTGCCGCTCAGCTGCGCGTTAAGGGTGTTTTGGAAAGCCAAGTAGATGGGGCTGAGCTGGGCGTACGAGTGCTGCGAGACCGACCACTCGCGGTACTGCTTCGGGTGGCAGGCGGCGCAGGTCGTCGCCGAGGGGTAGCGGCTCTCGGCGAAGAGCGCCTCGTGCGGTTCCTCTTCCTGGGCGGCGGCGGTCGTCCAGCCGAGCGTCAAAATGGCGAGGGCGGCGGAGGCGCGCAGCAACGCCCCGGCGAACCGGCCGATGCGCTTCCCCATGTCACAGCATCCCTTTCTTGAAAGCGGGTTCCAAGTGGTAGAGATGGCAGAGCTGGCAATCCTCGCGCACCTGGCCCTTGGCGTGGCACGCTGTGCAGGTGGCGATGCCGATCGCCTTGAAGTTGCTGACGAAGGCGCTGGCATCCCAGGTCTTGAACGATTTCCCATAGTCGGCCGTTTCATCCAGCTTATGACACGCACGACACCCGGCCCCCGGCCCCAATAGGGTGATGTGCGGCTTGTGGGCGAACCGGGTGTAGAACCGGTCCGTGGCCCCAGGACGCGTCCATTCGATGTTGAGCATAACGTCGGCGGCGGCGTTTTGTCCATCCGTGGGGGAAGGCGCGCTCACGGCATGGCATTTGATGCAGCCGCCCGGGCCGTCGGACACCGACAGCAGCTGGTTGCGCATGGCCTCGGCACGACTCCTGTCCTCCTCGTCCTCGGCTCCGGCCGCCGCGGCAATGGCGAATTCCAGCCAGGCCTTGACAACCGGGTCGGCGTGGCCGCCGGGCCGGTAACGAATCTCGGTGCCGTCGCCGTACCAGCCGCCGAACTCGGCCTCGGCCGGCGCCTCGTATTCCAGGTTCGCGGCCCAGGCGCAGGCGGCCTGTTTGGCGGTCTCCGGGCTGAGGCCGGCGAGCAGCGCGTTGGGAGCCGCCGGGTCCGAGCGCTCGGCGATCACCTGGGCGAGGGGGCCGGCGCCGCTTGTCGCCATCGCGAGCACGAGCTCTTGCATGGGTTGCTGGTAGGCTTCCGGATCATCGCCGTCGATGCCCAGGAGATATGCGCCGATGGCCGTCGGCGAATCCCAGGAGACGCTTTCGTAGTCTTCCAGTTCCTCCTCTTCCACGGCCTCGCCCGCTGCCATGGCCGCGATGCGATCCCGGAGGCTGTCCAGCGCCTCCAGGGTGGGACCGCAGGCTTCAAGCACATCCTCTCGGTCGATCAGGTTCTCGGTAAACTCGGGCAGGTTCAGCACGACCAGCTCTTTCCGGGGAATCGCCTTGGCGTGGCACGCGGCGCAGGTCTTTTCAAAGCCGGCCGGCCGCACCTCGCGTTCGGCCGTTTCCACCTCATGGCAGGACACGCAGCCCTGGGGTGCCCTGTCGACGTAACGCGGATCCTCGAAATGGATGTTGAAGTGTCTGGTGTGATCGAAATGAATTGCGGTGCGCTCCTGGTAGGGGAACCTGGGACCGAAGTCGGGGTGGCCGCTGGCGAAACGGGGGGCCTTGAGCTTGTGGCAGCTGTTGCATTGGGCGGCGCTCATCATGCTTATGTCGGCGTCCTCGCCCTTGTGCTCGGTGTGGCACATGATGCAGGTCGTCTCGGCGAGGTCGGCGCGGCCGGGGAAGGTGGCGTTGTGGGCCAGATTCGCCGGGCCGCCGAAGACATGGCAGGTCACGCATTGCTGGTCCAGGTCATCGGCCGAGAAGGCGGCTTTCAGCCAGCCCCGGACGCCTTGATCGTGGGCTTCGTGACAGGCGACGCAGCCGCGATCCTTGGTGAAGTTGGCATGGGCGCCGGACAGCGGCCCGGGATTGACGGAGGTCAGCGTCCCGGCGCCGTCCGGAGGGAGGCCGAGAAACGCGGCGATCAACGCCACGGTTAGCGCCACGGAGAGCAATGTCAGGCGGCCGCGATAGGCCCGCAAGGTGGGGCGCGGTACGCACGGAGGTTGCTGTTGCGAACAGGTGCCGTCGGGCAACGGCCCCTCGGCGCAGGGTCCGCCGGCGGTCCGGGGCCGGCGGCACTCGTATCGGTCGTCCTTGAAGAACGGGGCGCATTCGGTGGTGCCGCCGCAGGTTCCGTCGATGTTCGGCCCGCGGGCGCAGGGCTTTCCCCACAGCGCCGCGCGGCCGCAGCGGTAGGGGAAGGTCGGGCGCTCATAGGCGCTTCGGTCGTGCCGGAAGCGTTCCGGGTCGATCACAGCGCGTACACGTTCACCAGAATGAGATGCCAAAGCGCCAGCGCCAGCACCGCGGCGGCCAGCGGCACATGCGACAGCGGCCACCATTTGGTGAGGCTTTGCGCGGCGTAGTGAAAATCGATCTTGTTCTTGGCCTCGGCCAGCGCCCTGAGTTTCTCCCAGTGCCGGTGTTCGGCCTCGTTGAGCAAGCGCTCGACCGAGGTGAAGTTGCGGCGCACCCAGTGTTCGGAGCCGCGGCCGCCGAGGGCGTGGTTGAGAAAGAAGCGCGGCCGGCGGAAGAACCACTCCAGCGTTTCCGTGTAGTGCCGCGCCAATGTGTCGCTGCCGGTCTCGTCCGTGCAGGCCAGCACGATATTCTGCCCCTCGTCACGCAGGTCGGCGAGCTCCCCGGGGATCCGCTCATAGATCACCTCGATCCCGGTTTGCGTCAGCCGGCGCGGATAGCTCCGCTGGATGATGTAGCCGGCGATCCCGGTGAAGCTGACCAGGTAGAACAGCACGGCGAGCAGCTGTTCATAGGGCCCGTTGGGCCACAGCGCGCCACTGTGCAACCAGAACAGGGCGATGGCGAAAACCCCGCCGACCGCATGCAGTTCGAGCCATGTCGTGGCGCCGCCAAGCGGCAGCATAGGGAGCTTTTTACGCAGGTTGAACAGGCCCAGTCCGACCATGACCGCGAACAGCAGATAGCCGGTCAAGATCACCGGATTCCCGAGCCTGAGGCGGACTTCGTGGGCGTGATAAGCGAGCGCTGCGAACAGCACCGCGGCGACGATCCACATGATTGCGATCTGGCGCGACCTCATTTGAGGGCGGCCGAGAACGGATCAGGCTGGTTGAAATCGACGCGGCGCAGGGCGTCGTGGGGGCAGGCGCGGACGCAGGCCGGTCCGCCGAGCTGGCCCTCGCACAAATCGCATTTGGTGGCCTTGAAGATCGGTCGGCCGCTGTCCGGATCGGCCAGGGGCTGGCCTGACTGGTCGCGGATCTCGACCATGCGGATGTTGTCGTAGGGACAGGCGTTGGCGCAGGTGGCGCAGCCGATACAGGTGTCGTCGTTGATCACCACCATGCCGGTCTCGACGGTGCGATGGATCGCCCCGGTCGGACAGCCGATCATGCACACCGGGTCGGCGCAGTGCATGCAGGCGTTGGCGACCATCCAATGGTCGATCGTCTTGCCGTGGCGGATGAAGCGCGGGTTGCCGCCGTGGTTGGCGGCACAGGCACGGACGCAGTCGTCGCACCGCACGCATCGGTCGAGATCGATGAGCATGGCCTGGGTGGCGTTGATGAAGCGTTCCTCGACCGCCCATTCCAGCAGGGAGTCGGCGACCAACGGCTGGTCGGGGGCGACCATCGGCGCCGGCGGGCGGGCGACGTTCGGGAAGACATATTTTTCGAGGATCGGCGCCGGGACCCGCAGGATATCGACGTAGCCCAGGGCGGTCAGCGTCGTCCTGAGTCCGAGCTCCGTCCCCTCTTTCCAGGCCGTGTACAGCTCCTCGAACCCATAGGCCTCACCGGCCCCCAGATATGCCAGGACGTTTTCGCCGTGGCCGGCGCGCACCGAGACTCGGGCGAAACCGGCGCGGATGAGCAATACCCCGTCCGGGTAGTCCCCCTCATGGGCTATGACCGGCTCGTGCGCGGCCGTGCGTTCACCCCGCTCGCGCAATTTCTGGTACGACACGTGCCAGTCGAAGCTACCGTAGGTCTCGAACAGGGTGGCGTCGGCCACTTGTTGCAGGATCTCCTGGTCGAGCCCTGCGAACAGCGGGCTGTCCTGCAGGTGTGCCTTGAGCGCGTTTTCGCGATAGCGCTCGTCGATCCTTCGGCGCCAGCCCTCGTCGTAGCGGCGCAGCTCCCGCAAACCCTGCCAGCGGATCTCGAGCAGCACGGCGTCGGTCTCCGCAAACACGCTGGCCGTGCGCGGGATGCGTCCCAGTGCCGCCAGCTCGCCGAAGAACTCCCCTTGGCCCAGCCGGGCGGTCTTGTGCTGGTCGAGAATGGCGGGAATGTCCTGCAAGAACACCCGGACCTTTTGGGCGTCGTCGTCGGCGCGCAGGCCCCTGTCGGTGTAGCGCCGGACGTCGCGCACCTCGGGAAGCCGGCGGTTCGTCCACAGCTGCCCCAGGGCTTCGAAGAAACCCTTCTCATGCGGCGCTTGGCGGCCCAGAAGATTGCTCGGCAGGGAGGGCGCCAAGACAACACGCAGCTTGCCTTCAAGCACGAGGAAGGCCGAGCTGCCGTAGTCGCCCTCGCGGACCACGATGTCGCCCGCGGTGTAGTGCATGATCCGCGTGTCGTTCTTGAGGATGCCTTTAAGCGGGGTGTGGCCGGGGAATTTGTCGGCGTGGATCGCCGCGATCTCGGGCCGCTGGATCAGCAGCGCCACATCCTCCCCGGTCATGTCCGGGCCGAAGGGCGTGTCCCACCGCTGCGGGCGGGCCATGGTCGCGACCTGTATCATGGTATCGCCTTCGGGCGTTCTCCTCGGCCGCATCCCATCGCCGCCATCCCGGGTAAGGGCGGGGGCTTACGGCTTGTAGTCTATAGCGTTGACCCGCCGGCGCTCACGGCCGGGTGCCAGCCGCCGCCTTGAGGGAGTGGCGCGGCTCGCCGCTCTGGGTTTCGTGACCTTTGCTGCCGCAGGGCATCCTTGATGTCGCGTCTATTCTATTTGTAGGTGCCTTTGCCAGGCAGCATGCCCCCGACCTCCTGGGTGAGGTCCTTGTCCAGGATTGCCTCGACCACGGCCCTGGCGTTGGCGTCGCTTGGCTCGGACAGGAGCGCCGCGGCCTCGGGCACGGCGGCGCTTACCGCCTCAAGCGCCGCCCGCGCGGCCTCGATCCGCGCCTTTTGCGCGCCGGCATATTTGGCGTGGTCGGTCTTGCCCAGCGCCGCGGTCGCGCTCACCAGCGACGCCGCGTGGCCGGTGACGAACAGCCGCGCCAGCTCCGCCGGCGTCATCTCGGCGTTCGTGGTCGTGTCCGGCCGGTAGAAGCGGTGCCTCACCGTCCCCTGGGAGTAGCGCACTAGCTCGAACTCGGGGTTGATCGGATGGCCGGCCTCGAGCATCGCCGTCACGGTCTCTCCGTCGAGCTCCGGGTTGGTCATGCCATGGCAGGACAGGCAATTCAGGGCCACGTCATAGATCATGTAGGGCCAGGTCATGCCGGCGTCTGCGGCAGCTTTGAGGCGCTCGGCCCTGTGCTCGGCCGTCTCGGCTTCGGGCTTCACGCCGGCGCCGCCGAAGTTGTCGTGGATGGGGAACCAATCGGACGAGGCGCCGTGACAGCTTTCGCAGGACGGGCCGGCCCTGGCCTTGGCTTCTGCGTCGGCATCCTTCTGGACCATGGTGTAATGGCACAGGGTGCAGACTTGGTTGCGCTTTGGGTTCTTCTTCCCGCCGACGGCCTTGACGATGGCCTTGGCCTCGTCGGTCTTGTGCATTTCCTTGAACGACGTGAAGTGCTTGGTTCCCTCCTCCCAGACCTTGTACTCGGCCTCGTGGCATTCCAGGCACTTCTTGGGGCCCTGGAAGAAAGGCTCGGCCTGGGCGCCGACGCCCGGGGAAAAGGCGATGGTGGCAAGGCCGATCACAAGTCCGTAAAACCCGTGCCTACCCATAAAGCCCCCTTACTTTTTGGTTCATTTGTCCGTGATCCTACCCGTGATCCTATCGGTCGTTTGGGGCAAAACCAACCTGAAAATCAACAACCCGCTTAAGGCGCGTTTCCGATTTCGGTGGGGGACTTTCGCGGCGGCCCGGCGTCCCATCCCGGGGCGGGGGTGCTGGGTGGCTTCGGCGGAGGTGCGTTGATGACGAGGTGCCAGCCCACCCACCCGGCCTCGTTCGATGGTTTCGGGGCGTTCGGCGATACGGGTCGGCGCCGCGGCGTTCTTGGCGATGATCAGGGATCGGCTGGCTTCCCCCAATCGCCAGAATCCGCTGGTCGGACGGCTTGACCTTTCCCGGGGCGGGGGATGGCCTGCGCTTACGGTTTCTTTCGGCGGATCGCCGGCGGGGGTTGCAGCAGGAAGGCGGGGACGTGATCGCCGAGGCCGGCGGGAGTCTTGCCACGCGCGGCGTCGTCCGTGGAGTCGCGGTCGGGCTTGCCTCCGCGGTCGGGCTTGCGTCCGTGCCTGGCGCGGTGGGCTGGCTCCCGTTGGGCCTTGGCGCCGCGCGCGCCGGCGCTGGCCACCGGTCGGCTCTCCCCCGGCGGTCTGCTCTCCCCTGGCGGTGTGCTCTTCCCGGGGTCGGCCCCGCCGCCGACCCGGCCGGTTTCCCGGGCCTGGGCGGCGGGATCCGGTCGCGCTTCGGGCCTGGTCTCGCGGCCGGCTCCGGCCCTGTCGTTGGATTTGCGGCGCCGGCGGCGGCGCTTGACCTTTCCGCTGTCCAGCTCGACGCTGGACAGCCCGGGCAGATCGATCCTCGGGATGTCGCGTCGGATGAGCCGAGCGATTGCGGCGATATACTTGCCGTCTTCCGGCGTCGCCAGGGTGAAGGCGCGGCCCTCTAGCCCGGCGCGGCCGGTGCGGCCGATGCGGTGGACGTAGTCCTCCGGGTTGATCGGGACGTCGAAGTTGAAGACGTGGGACATGTCTTTGATGTCGAGGCCGCGGCCGGCCACGTCGCTCGCGACGAGCAAGGGGATATCCTTGCGCCGGAAGGCCGCGAGGGTGGCGGTGCGGCGCGCCTGCGGCATGTCGCCGTGCAGCGCGGCGACGCTGAAGCCATAACGCTGGAGCGAATCGCAAAGGGTGTCCACATCGCGCTTGCGGTTGCAGAATATCAGCGCGCTCTTGACCTTCTCCGAGCGGAGCAGGCGGCGCAGGGCCTCGCGTTTCGCGTTGGGCGCGACCGTCACCAGGACGTCGCTGACCTTCTCCGCCGGGTGGGCCGGCGGGTCGACGGCGACCGCCTTGGGATTGATCAGGAAGGCGGCCGCCAGGCGGCGGATTTCCGGCGGCATGGTCGCGGTGAAAAGCAGGGTCTGGCGAATCCGCGGGAGCAGTGAAACGATGCGCTCGACATCCGGGATGAAACCCATGTCGAGCATGCGGTCGGCCTCGTCGATGACCAGGATCTTGACGTCGGCGAGCAGGATCCTGCCGCGCTCGAACAGGTCGAGAAAACGGCCCGGCGTGGCGATCAGCACGTCGACCCCCGGGTCCAGAACCCGCTCCTGCTCGTTGATCGAGGTGCCGCCGATCAAGAGCGCCTTGGAAAGCCTGTGGTACTTGCCGTAGATCTCGAAATGCGCGGCCACCTGCATCGCCAGCTCGCGGGTCGGCTCCAGGATCAGCGAGCGCGCCATGCGCGCCTTGACCCGGCCCGTCGCCAGGATGTCGATCATCGGCAGGGTGAAGGACGCGGTCTTGCCGGTGCCGGTCTGGGCGCCGCCGAGCATGTCGCGGCCCGTCAACACCACCGGGATCGCCTGTTCCTGGATCGGCGTCGGTGCGATGTAGCCTGCGTCCGCCACCGCGCGCAGGACTTCGCGACTCAGTCCAAGATCGGAGAAATTAACTCGGGTTTGCCCGGTTTGGGCCCGGTCGGATTCCCGAAGTCTGTCCGTGGTCATGCTGTCGTGATAGGTGGGGGTGCGGGACGGGAGTTTCAAACCCGGCCGTTCAGGCCCGTTGCCGCGACGGCCGGGACCGCCTTGCCGGGACCGCCTTGGCGGGGCCCGCCCCTTGGGATATGGTGCCGCAACCAGCGGCCGGAAGTTCGGTCCATCCCATGTTGATCAACGCCGGGCGATCCGCCCTTCTCATCGTCGATGTCCAGGAACGGCTGATGCCGGCCGTGGCCGAGGCGGACGCGGTGGTTCGAAATTGCGCCCGGCTGATGCGGGCGGCGGCGCGCCTCGATGTCCCGATCCTGGTGTCGGAGCAGAATCCGAAGGGCCTCGGCGCGACGCTCGGCGAGCTCGCCGACCTGGCGCCGCCGGAGGCGGTGGTGAGCAAGATGCACTTCTCGTGCGCCGCCGACCCGGAATACGCCAGGCGGTTCGCCGCCCTCGGGCGCGACCAGGCGATCATCGCCGGCATCGAGACCCATGTTTGCGTGCTGCAGACGGCGCTCGGCTTCCGGCGGGCGGGCCACGAATGCTTCGTGGTGGCCGACGCCGCCGCCTCGCGCAGCCCCGACGACAAGGCCTGGGCGCTGGCCCGGCTGGGGGGAGACGGGGTCGCGATCGTGACCACCGAGATGGTGCTGTTCGAATGGCTGGAGAAGGCCGGCACGCCCGAATTCAAGGAGCTGAGCCGGCTCATCAAATGACGGCCATGACATGACCTGGAAGACGCCGCTGGCATCGCCAACGTCACGCGCCGCTGACCGACCGATCCGGTTGCACGCCTAAGAAGAGCGCCGAACGACCGTCTTCTCGCACCCGATCGCGCCTTGGCAGGGTCTCGGAAGCACCGAGTGCCCCATTCCGGGTGGCCGCTCCGGGTTGTATGGTCACGCTTGCGGCTCAATGCTCGATTGTGCTACCGTTTTTGATGCTTGGGAGGAGTCATCTGAGGAATCCCGGTTGACAACGTTGGATCCATCTCGCCTCGCCGAGATTGCGGACGCCTTGGCAGATTGATGTGCGCGTTGCGGGCCAATTGCGCCTCCTTCGGTGGCGCAAGCAACCATTCCGCGCTAGGCCACCGACCCTAGGCGGGCCCATCTGGGAAATTCTGGTTGACCTTATAGCCAGCGGACCGCGGCACCGAGCCGTGGGAAAAAGCCTCGAACTAAGAAACGGGGCGTTGCGTTAAGGGGGGACACGATGAAATCGCAATATTTTCGCTTCGCCGTGCTGCTCGCCGGTTGCGCGGCGAGGTTGCCGAGTGCCCCCAATGCGCGGGTGGGCGGGGCTCCATTGGCGGCACCCGTTACACCGCAAAATGCGAAGGGCGTAAGCTGGAAGGGCAACAGGCCTCGCTTTCCTCGCGGCGCGAACGCAATGGGGAGGAGAAGATGAAAACCAAGGCACTTATCCCGGCGTTGTTGGTTACCTGCGGCTTGGCAGTGTCGGGGTGCGAGACACTCACAGAGACATTCGCGTTCGACGCCATTCCCCGAGCCACATTCGGAGACACCGTCATTGGTGAGGCCGCCAAAAAAGAGTGGAAGATTACGGACCGGATCATTCTCTCGTACGCCGATGACGTTGAGAAATTCATGCGCATGAGAATGAGCGGGAAAAGGGTCCTTCGGAAGGCTTCCGCCAGCATCCAGGTCATGACTGCGGCGATAGCCACGGCGCTCGCCGGCTTCGGTGGGCCGGCCGCAGTGATTGCGGGCTTTGCAGGAGTCAGCGCGATCATCCCCGAGTTCCAGAGCATTTTTCAGGCGGCGGGAGGGGCCGAGGCGTTCGGTCGTGGCGCCGAGCTCATTGGAGACGCGAAGACGGAGTATGTGATTGCGATATCGAAAAAAGGTGGGCAGGTGCAGGGTGCGTTAACGCCGGAAGGCGCGGCTCTCTACAAGAGAGTCGTGGCATCAATCGTCGTCGTTGAGAGGGCCTTGCTGCAGCAAATCCCGACCCGCAAACAAATCGAGGACGCTGAAGGAAATTTTAAACGGGCGTTCGAGAGAAAATTAGAAGCCGCTGGGATAGACAAAGCGATAGACAAAGCGGTAGCCATAGAGAAGTTAAAAGCCCTCATAGCCAAGACTAAGGAAGCCGGGGGCGACACAACCGAATTGGAGGAAATTCTGAGCAAGATTGAAGTCAAGTCAGACGAGGGTGTCGCGGCGCCTGCGGAGACGGAGACCCAGCCTACGGAGACGGAGACCCAGCCTACGGAGACGGAGACCCAACCTGCGGAGACGGAGACCCAGCCTACGGAGCCGACGCCCCAGTAGGTAGTCGAGGGGGTCGCGGCGCGTGCGGAGACTCCCTACAGCTACGAACACGGCCGAGCAACAGACCGAAGGAGGGGCGAACGGAAGCGAGTCTGCGGCCAGTGGTCCCGAAGGTGGAACCGGGGGCGAGCTAAATAAACCGGGAGGCCCCGAAGGGTCCAAGAGTTGCCATTGACAGGGTTGGGCTTCATTGCCGTCTACCAGGCCTGTTGTTGCGGGTCCACCGCCATTTCGGCCGTGCGGGAAATGCCTTCGAGACGCCTCGAGGAACGATTGCATAAGATACAAGGAGCACGCGGTGAAGGAAGAGACCGATGGCCAAGAATATCATTCTCTGTTCGGACGGGACGGGCAACAAGGGTGGCCACGGCGCTGCGACGAATGTCTATAAGCTTTACAACGCCGTTGACCTTCATGATCGGAATAATCCGCAAATAACCTTCTACGACGATGGCGTGGGGACCAACAAAAACAAATATATCCGGGCCCTCACCGGCGCCTTCGGTTTTGGTTTCGAGGCGAACGTCGTGGACCTGTACGAGTTCCTCGCCAGAAACTACGACCCGGGGGATCAAATCTACCTTTTTGGATTCAGCCGTGGCGCCGCCACGGTGCGCGCCTTCGCGGGCTTCATCGAGGCGTGCGGCCTCCTCGACAGGAACGAGTGTAAAGACGGTAATGACCAATGTCAGGAAGGAATTTTTAAGGAACAACTAGATAAGGCGCGAAAAGCCTACCAAAAACATAAAGGCGAAAAAGACGGCAAAGCTGCCAAAACGGCCGCCGATGATTTCAAAGCCAAAATGGCCATAAAACATGCGGAGCACGCTCCCAACGGAAACCTGAAGATCAGATTCATCGGTGTTTGGGACACGGTGTCCGCCCTTGGTTTCCCGCAAGATTGGAGCCCCTTCTTGGACCCGCTCGTCAAAACTTTGGACAAAGGCTCCGACTTCATCAAGCCGCACAATTTCTACAATTATCGGCTGAACGAAAATGTCGAAAACGTTTATCACGCCTTGGCGATCGATGACGAAAGAAAGACGTTTCATCCGAAAGTGTGGAACGAGGTTCGCAGCGATCGACCGAAAAACATCGAGCAGGTCTGGTTCGCCGGGGTTCATTCCAACGTTGGCGGAGGCTACCCGAGAGCCGGGCTATCGAATGTCGCCTTGCACTGGATGATGACCAATGCGGCAAGCCATGGCTTGGTTTTCAAGGAGAGGGTCCAAAACGAGGTCCGGAGCGATGCCAACGTTTACGGCAAGCTGCAAAATTCCCGTGACGGATTCGCCATCTATTACCGCTACGCGCCCCGCGATATCGAGGAGCTGTGTACCAAGAAAGACGACATCAAGTCCTACAAAGACGCCGTTGAGAAGACGAAACAACGGATATCCAGGAAAAAGACAGAGCAGAAAAGCAAAATAAAAGGCCCCATCAAAATACACAAAACCGTCATCGATAGAATCGAACGGGGGACATCGCGTTACGCGCCCGCGTACATTCCCGACGATTTCCAAATTGTCGCAACCAAAGTACCGGACGCGAATGAAATGGCGGTCATTGACGCAGAGCTCGCCTCAAAGCAACGACACATCGCGCGATCCAGAGAGAAGCGCCGAGAGAAACGCGAACAGGTCAAGAAATGGGTTCGCCGGCGGACAGCGCTGTATCGTGTCTTTCTCGGACTCACCCTCGCGTTTGTAATAGCGTTGTTTTTGTTCTGGATTTATCCTCCCGAGGTAGCCAGTGGAGACGATCCGCCGACCGGGATCGGAATACTGGATTGGCTTCTACGGCGCCTCGCGAATACCTTGCATGACTTCCTTCCGGATTTTTTCGAGGGCTTAATCACCTATGTCATTATCTTCAACCCGATCTATTTCCTGGGCATTGTGGTTGTCCTCGCGGTTATGTACCGGTTGCGCAAATATTTGCTGCAGGAAACGGAAAAGGCCCGTGAGGAGGTCCGCAAATTGATGCTCTAATTCTGTCGGCTCGGGAGTAGATCGAGAGGACATCGAAGGGCGGTGATGACTGGCAGCGCCTGAACCCAACCTGACCGTCGATATGATTGGAAATCATTGTCAGAATGCGTCTTCTCGTTTCCTGGCAGTTCAGCCATGCCTGCATGGCGGGTTTGAGACCAGGCGGGTTGAAGGGTCGCTGTTGAAGCCGTGTCGTGACGCACACCGCACTCAACGCCGCGCCTTCTATTTCCGCACGTCTTCCTCGTGTCCTAGACGAGCCGGCGGGTTTTGGGGCCGACCTGGCAGTGGTAGGGGCCGATCTCGCTCACCGGCGTCACCTCCGCCGCAGTTGCGGTGCGCAGGGTTCATGCAACTATATCCCTTTAGCCTTGTCGCCTGGTTTGTTCCCTGGAGGCCATCGACCAGCCGTGGCGGTTGGCAGCGCCCAGGCTTCCGGTTATCGTCGCTTCTGGATCGCTTAGGGAGACTTCAAAATGCCGTTGCTTAAGATCGGCTCGTCGGGTCCGGAGGTCGAAAAGCTGCAACGGCGGCTGAGCGCGCTTGGCTTTGAACCGGGCGGTGCCGACGGCCGGTTCAGCATGAGGACCGATGTGGCGGTGCGGGATTTTCAGGCCTCGGCGGGGCTTGCCGATGACGGCATCGTCGGCGCGCTAACCTGGGAAGCGTTGTTCCCGACCAGGGCGGAAGGCGACCAGGCACGGGCGCCGTCGCCGCGGGTGACGTCCACCTCTCATCCGGGTTTCCTTGCGCCACTTATTGAGAACCACAACTTCAACGGCGGTGTGCGTTGGCGCTTGGCGTCGGACGGAATCCGCATCGCCGGCGCGGCGCCGGAGACAACGCGTGGAGAACCACAGACGGTGGCGCGGGTGTGGCGCGACTTCGGCCGGCCGATCAAGCTGTGGGCGGGCCGGTTCGATGTGCCGGTCGAACTCATCGTCGCCACGATATGCACGGAATCGAGAGGCGATTCCGCGGTGCTCCGCAAAGAACCTGGCTATATCTCGGACGAACAGACCCCTCATAAGGTCTCGCCGGGCCTGATGCAGACACTTATCTCCACCGCTCGCGAAACCCTCGGCGATAATAGTATCGACCGGGAGTGGCTGCTCGACGCCGATAACTCGATCCGCGCCGGCACGGCCTATATCGACAGGCAGCGGCGGAAGACCAAGCTCGACCCGCCCAAGGTCGCTTGCGCCTACAATGCCGGCAGCGTCATCGCCAATAACGGAGTCGGGAACCGGTGGAAGACGAAACAGTTCCCCATCGGCACGGGCAAGCATGCCGACCGGTTCGTCGAGTGGTTTAACGACTGCTTCCGATTCTTCGAGCAGCGCGACATCACGCCGCCCGTCTCTTTCCGCGATCGACTTCTGCGTCGCGCGCGCTGATGCGGGCAACCGCGCCGGCTTTGTCGTTTTCCCTCTACCCCTTTACCTCTTTCGCATAATCCTCGACGATCTGGCGGGTTTTGGGGCCGGCTTGGAAGTGGTGCGGGCCGATCTCGCGCTGTAAGGCGCTGAAGCGGGGGGCAAAATCCGCCGCACGCCGATACGGGGCTTTGGCGCCTTACAGGAAAACCGGCCGAAGGATTTAATATTACGCCGCGGAAGAGGCGGTACCGGCGCGCCGCTGTATGTCCGCTTCTGGCTATGAGCGGACCTTCGTCAAACTGAGACACTACCTTAGGCCGACCCATGCTCAGACATCCAAATCGCGCACGAACTTCGCCTTCTCCTGGATGAAGGCGAGGCGCAGCTCGGGCCTGCGGCCCATGAGGCTCTCGACCAGCTGGGCGGTCTCCCTGGCCGCTTTTGCCTCCCCCTTGTTGGCCGGGTCGGGAATGACCACGCGCAAGAGGCTGCGGCGCTGCGGGTCCATGGTGGTCTCGCGGAGCTGCGCCGCCGGCATTTCGCCCAGGCCCTTGAAGCGGCTCACCTCGACCTTGCCTTGGCCGCGGGCCTTTATCAGCTCGTCCTTGTGCGCCTCGTCGCGGGCGTAGACGATCTCGGCGCCCTGGGTCAGGCGGTACAGCGGCGGCAGGGCGAGATAAAGGTGCCCGTTCTCGATCAGCTTGGGCATCTCCTTATAGAAGAAGGTGAGCAGCAGCGAGGCGATGTGGGCGCCGTCCACGTCGGCGTCGGTCATGATGATCACCCGCTCATAGCGCAGCTTGTCCTCCTCGTATTGCGCGCGGGTGCCGCAGCCCAGGGCCTGGATCAGGTCGGACAGCTCCTGGTTGGCGTAGAGCCGTTCGGGCGTCGCGCTGACGACGTTCAGGATCTTGCCCCGCAAGGGCAGCACCGCCTGGACCTCCCGCTGGCGCGCCTGCTTGGCCGTGCCGCCCGCGGAGTCGCCCTCGACCAGGAACAGCTCGGTGCCCTCGGCGGTGCTGCGGGTGCAGTCGGTGAGCTTGCCCGGCAGGCGCAGCTTGCGTGTGGCCGACTTGCGCATGAGCGCGCGTTCCTGGCGCCGGCGCCGGCGCTCTTCCGAGCGCGCGATGACCCGGGTCAGGAGGGCCTGCGCCGCCTGGGGGTCGTCGGACAGCCAGTGATCGAAGTGGTCCTTGACCGGGGCCTCGATCAGCCGGCTGGCCTCGGGCATGCCGAGCCGTTCCTTGGTCTGGCCTTGGAAGTGGGGGTCCTGGATGAACAGCGAGAGCATGATGTAAGCGCCGTCGACCACGTCCTCGGCCACGATCTGGGCCGCGCGCCGGTTGCCGACGAACTCCCCATAGGCCTTCATGCCCCGGGTCAAAGCCGCTCGCAAGCCTGACTCGTGGCTGCCGCCCTGGGGCGTCGGCACGGTGTTGCAATAGGAGTCGAAGAAGCCGTCCTCGGCCTCGGGCCAGCACACCGCCCATTCCACGTAGCCGGCGCCCCCCGTGAACTTGGCCAGGCCGGCAAAGGGGCGGGGGGTGATGGTGGCCCGTCCATCGAGGCTGGTCGCCAGATAGTCGCTAAGCCCGCCCGGGAAGTGCAGCCGGTCGCGCTCCGGCACGGCGCCGTCAAGCAAGCTCGCCTCGCAGGACCAGCGGATCTCGACCCCGCGGAAGAGATAGGCCTTGGACCGCGCCATGCGGTAGATGCGCTCCGGGCGGAATTGCATGGCCTCGCCGAAGATCTTGGGGTCGGGATGGAAGATGATCGTGGTGCCGCGGCGGTTGTGGACGGCGCCTTGCATCTTGAGCGCGCAGCTCGGCTTGCCCCGGCTGTAGCGCTGGGTCCAGAGCTTGCGCCCGCGCGCCACCTCGACCACAAGCCGGTCCGAAAGCGCGTTGACCACCGACAGGCCCACGCCGTGCAGGCCGCCGGCCGTGCGGTAGACCTTGTCCGAGAACTTGGCGCCCGAGTGGAGCATGGTCAGGATCACCTCGAGCGCCGACTTGTCCTTGAACTTCGGGTGCGGATCGACGGGGATGCCGCGGCCGTTGTCCTGCACGGTGACGGTGCCGTCGGCCGCGAGCGCGATATCGATACGGCTCGCATGACCGGCGATGACCTCGTCCATGGCGTTGTCCAGGACCTCGGCGACCAGGCGGTGCAGCGCCGGCTCGTCGATGCCGCCGATAAACATGCCGGGCCGGCGGCGGACCGGCTCCAGCCCCTCGAGCACCTCGATGTCCCGGGCGGAATAGTCCGCTTTCTTGTCTTTCCTGTCTTTCTTGTCCGGGGCCGGGTCGAAAAGATCTGGCATGAGGGCCATTTATAGAGGTCCCTTCTGCCTCTTTCCAAACAATTACAGCATAAAGTATTGTCGGCAAGGCTTAATCACAAGATATAGTGTAGTGAGCGAAGAGGGAGGCACCATGGCTGAGAGGCGTGAAACCCCGCGCGGCGAGCTCGCGATCCGGACCCTGGCGATGCCCGCCGACACCAACCCGAGCGGCGATATTTTCGGCGGCTGGGTGTTGTCCCAGATGGACATCGCCGGCGGCATCACCGCCCAGGCCCGGGCGCACGGCCGGGTGGTCACGGCGGCCGTCGAGGCCATGAGCTTCCACCGTCCGGTGTATGTCGGGGACGTGCTGTGCTGTTACGCCGAGATTCTGCGCATCGGCCGCACCTCCATGACCACCCGCGTCGAGGCCTGGGCGCTCCGCCGCGGCGAGGGGAAGCGGGTCCAGGTGACCGAGGGGGTCTTCACCTATGTGGCCCTCGACGATGAGGGCCGGCCCCGCCCGGTGCCGGAGGCGTGATCGGAAGATCGGGCCGCGGCGGGCCCCTGCTGCAAAAACCTCCTCCCCTTTAAAATCCTTCCCCCTTGAGGAGGAGGGATTGGGTAGGGGTGCCTCCCAAGGCCCTGCCCGGCTACGGTCGCCGGTGCCCAGGGGTCGCCCGCGATGAGCTCCATTTTGCCCGGTGCGCCGCCGCCCGCCGGGGCCCGGCGCCCGGCTTACGTCCCGCTCAGCCGTGGGTAAAACCGGTGCCGGTGCGGTCCCCGGGGTCGGGCTCGAGGCCCAGATAGGTCTTGCGCAGATGGTCCCACATGGCGAGGCGCTGAACGCCCGTCGGTTGGCGGGTTCACCACCATGACCGGCGAATCGGCAACCGCGGTCGGCGTCGCCCAGGGGTTCGTCAAGCTGGGCGCGATCCGGACTCCCGCTTCGCCTCGGCGAGGATCCACGCGCGGAACGCGGCCACCTTGGGGCGGTCGGCGGCGGCCTCGGGCGCGACGACGTAATAGGCGAAACGGATCGGCAGGCTCAGCGTGAAGGGTTTGCAGAGCCGGCCGGCGGCGAGATCATCGGCGACCAGCACCGAGCTTGCGAGCGCCACCCCGTGGCCCTCGATCGCCGCCTGCACCACCATGCTTTCCTGGCTGAACTTGGGTCCGCGGGTCGGTTCGACGCCCTCCACCCCGGCGGCCAACAGCCACATGCGCCAGTTCGGCCAGGTCTCGTCCTGGGTGCGCCAATCGACGTGCAAGAGGGTGTGGTGGCGCAGATCGCCCGGCTCGCGTAAGGGCGGCGGTCCCTCGCACAGCTTGCGGCTGCACACCGGGAACACCTCCTGGGCGAACAGTTGATCGACGCGCAGGCCCGGGTAGCGGCCGGGTCCGTAACGGATCGCCACGTCGATGTCCTCGCGGGCGAAGTTGGCGAGCCGGTCGGTGGCGTCGATGCGCAGGTCGATGTCGGGATGCGCCGCGCGGAAGCGGTCGAGCCGCGGCACCAGCCACTTGGCGGCGACCGAGGGGCCGACGCTCACCGCAAGCGTGCCGCCCTCGCACTCGGCGCGCACCTTGTCCGCGGCCTCGGCGAGCCGGTCGAAGCCGTCGCGCAGGCCCGGAAGGAAGAGCTGGCCGGCATCGGTCAGCATCAGCGCCCGGTTGAGCCGGCGGAACAGCGTCACCCCGAGCTGCTCCTCGAGCGCCTTCACCTGGTGACTGACCGCCGCGGGGGTGACGTTGAGCTCGTCCGCGGCCTTGGTGACGCTCAGGTGCCGCGCCGCGGCCTCGAAGGCGCGCAAGGCGTTGAGCGGGGGTAGCTTCCGGGTCATCGCGTCAGTTGAGAATTTCTAAAGTGTCAACTGAGAAATGATCGTTTGTCAATTCGCCTGTCGGACCGTACTTCATAGGCAACAGGCAATTGAGAGCATCGTTATTCGATATAGCGCTGTTTTAGCGAAAAGACAAGGAGACGACGATGAACCCGTACATGATTTTGCCCAGAACGAACAAGCCGGCGGTGAACGGCCCGGTGGACGAGGCGATCAGCGTCTACGCTTACAAGGCCGTGAACGCGGTGGCCGAACTGGTGGAAAATACGGTCGACGCTCTGCGCGCGTGGCGCCAACGGCGTGCGGCAATCGCCGAGCTGTCGCAGCTCGACGACCGCCTGCTGAACGACATCGGCATCGATCGCAACGAGATTCGCGCCGTCGTCAACGGGATGCTGAGCCGGCCGTCAGCGCGGACGTATCGTCCAGCGCCGGCCCTGCATGTCGTCTCCGCCCCCGATCCGGCGCGGCCGGCGGCCGACAACGACAACGAATACGCCGACGTCGCCTGACGCCACCGATCACCACTCGCCGTCTTGCCCCGGAGCCTTCCGCCTCCCACGCCTCGCCTCCGCACCTTCGCCCCGCGCTCTGCGGGGCGCTTTTTTTTTCGTCAAGAGCACGAGTTTGTGCTTGCTGCGCCACCACATCGAGCCGGCGGAGATGGGGATGTTCCCGCCGGTGATGCCGAGCGATTCGTCGCGGCACAGGAAGACCACGAAGTTGGCGGTCTCTTGCGATTTGATCAGCCGCTTCTGCGGGTAGCTCTCGGCGACCTCGAACGGTATTCCCTGCGTCCCGGCAACCGTGTACTCCAGGAGAGCCTCGCCCATCTGTTGACGCGCCCTGTGGCCCGCCCGCGCCCGCTCAGCCGTGGACGAAACCGGTGCCGGTGCGGTCCCCGGGGTCGGGCTCGAGGCCCAGATAGGTCTTGCGCAGATGGTCCCACATGGCGAGGCGCGACCAGTCGGGCTCGGCCAGCGGCTTGAGATCGTCGCTGAGGAACGGGTTCGGCAGGAACACCGTCATTTGCTGCTCGTCCTTGCCGTTGAACAGGCGCAGGCCCCAGCTGTTCGGGGTGCCGTCGGCCTGGAGCTGCCGGTAGAGCTCGGCCCGCGCCGTGCGCCGGTGGGCGGCCAGCGCCGGATCCACGGGATTCGCGGCACTGCCGCGGTGGGGTCCGATGCAGATGTGGAAATGCCAGGCGCCGAAGTCGATGGTGGCGTAGCCGTCGGAAAGCGAGATCCTGCGCGGCGCGCCTGGCGCCCGGATCTCCCAGGCGGCGCCCTGGATCAGGGGCCCGAAGTGGATGACCTGCCAGTAGTTCTCGAAGATGTCGCGCAGAAGCGCGAACAACCTGTCCTCCGAGGTGTCGAGGGGGAACAGCTCGAGGGTGCCCCTACCGGCCTCGACCACTTTCTGGGGGATTGTCCCCATGGCTCGCCCCGCGTATTTGGCCGACACCTTTACTATCTTACCAGTACTATCTTACCAGCGTATCTTACCGGCGATTAGCGACCGTGCCGGGCGCGGACCGCGCGCTGGCTTGGAGCGACGCTCCCATCTCGACTCGCGCCGCCGTGAATTTGGGGATGCGACCGCCTTTAGGGCCGCGGGAACGCCACCCGCTCGAGCCCAATAGTTATGCTCGTCTTCCAGAGGATGACGGCGCCGGCGTCTCCGGAAAACCGCGGGCTTGCCTCCAAGAAGCCTATCGGGTCCGGTCCACTCTCCGCAGTAGCCCTGCTACGGAGGACGAGCTCAGATAGGAGTTAATCTAAAATACTAAGAATTTCTTATTACACGCTGTAATACATATGAAATTCAACCGGATGAGGCGTCCGATCGAGGGTCGCGACCTCCTCCCATTTGAGCGCGAGATAGCCGTCGATCAGGTCGTCCGAGAACACGTCGCCCTTCTTGAGGAAATCGCGGTCGGCGTCGAGCGCCTGGAGCGCCTCGCTGAGCGAGCCGCACACCGTCGGCAGGTCGTGACGCTCTTCCGCCGGCAGGTCGTAGAGGTTCTTGTCGATGGGGTCGCCCGGATGGGTCTTGTTCTCGATGCCGTCGAGGCCGGCCATCAGCATGGCGGTAAAGGCTAGATAGGGGTTGGCCGCCGGGTCGGGGAAGCGGACCTCGACCCGCTTGTCCTCGGGCGCGGTGACCTGCGGGATGCGGCAGGCCGCCGAGCGGTTGGCCGCCGAGTAGGCGAGCAGCACCGGCGCCTCGAAGCCCGGCACCAGGCGCTTGTAGCTGTTGGTCGTGGGGTTCGAG
This sequence comes from Pseudomonadota bacterium, assembly GCA_022571365.1. GTDB lineage: Bacteria > Pseudomonadota > Alphaproteobacteria > JACZXZ01. The sequence goes on from JACZXZ010000003.1 coordinate 26,390, forward strand.
AACGCGTTGATGGCCCGGGCGTGCTTGATGACGCCGCCGATGTAGTACAGCGCGACCTCCGAGAGATCCGCATAGCCGGTGCCGGCGAACAGCGGCTTGCCGCCTTTCCAGATCGACTGGTGGATGTGCATGCCCGAGCCGTTGTCGTCCATCACCGGCTTGGGCATGAAGGTTGCGGTCTTGCCGTAGGAGTGGGCAACCATCTGGACCACGTATTTGTAGATCTGGAGCCGGTCGGCGGTCCGCACCAGGGTCGAGAACTTCATGCCGAGCTCGTTCTGGCTGGGCGCCACCTCGTGGTGGTGCTTCTCGGTCTCGACGCCCATCTCGGCCATCACGGTCAGCATCTCGGCGCGCAGGTCGCTCAGGGAATCGACCGGCGGCACCGGGAAGTAGCCGCCCTTGGGCGGCGGCCGGTGGCCGGAATTGCCCAGCTCGTAGGTTTTGCCGCTGTTGTAGGGGCCTTCCTCCGCGTCTATGGCGTAGAAGCAGTGGTTCATGGACAGCCCGAAACGCACGTCGTCGAACACGAAGAACTCGGCCTCGGGGCCGAAATAGGCCACATCGCCGACGCCCGAGGCCTTGAGGTAAGCCTCGGCCCGCTGGGCCGCCGCGCGCGGGTCGCGGTCGTAGGGCTGGCCGGTCGAGGGCTCGATCACGTTGCAGATTAAAATCAGCGAGGTCTGGGACGAGAAGGGATCCAGCATCGCGCTTGCGGCATCGGGCATCAGCGTCATGTCCGATTCCTGGATGTCCTTCCAGCCGACGATCGACGAGCCGTCGAACATGATCCCGTCGGTGAAGGTGTCCTGGTTGACGGCGCTGACCGGCTGGCTCGTGTGCTGCCACTTGCCCCGGGGATCGGTGAAACGGAAGTCGATGTATTTGACCTCGTGCTCCTTGATCAACTCGAAGACTGCTTTCGCGTCGGACATGATTCGCGTTCCCGTGATGGCCGTTGGACGGAGCGCAAACGGCTGCGCCGCCGGTGAGCCCCTTAATACCCCACAACACCGCTCATGCAAACAAGAGGGCGGATCGGTAGTGAGTCAGTTTGAGAATCGCTGTCCTTGACAATGACTGGCATCCAAGCTGCCCCGATGGGGTCCGGGGGACGCCCGCCATCCTCAGGTGATGGCCTCGGATCCCAGATGTCGTAGTAGAGCAGGTGATGGCCCCGGGTCCCAGATGTCGTAGTAGAGTTAGATGTCGTAGCAGAGGTGGAACTCATAGGGATGCGGGCGCAGGCGCACCGGCTCCACCTTGTTTTCCCGCTTGCAGCTCAGCCCCATGTCGAGCACGTCGCGCGTGGCCACGTCTGCTTTAAGCAGGAACTCGTGGTCCGCCTCGAGCGCGTCCAGCACCTCCTCGAGTGATCCGGGGGTGGACTCTGCCTGGTCCGCCTCCTCGGGCAGGCGCTATTCCACGCGCTTGGCCCCCGCGGCCTCGCCTAGCCGAGCTCAGATGGCATCGCGGCCCCGCTCGCCGGTGCGGATGCGGATCACCTCGGCGATCTCGGTGACGAAGATTTTTCCGTCACCGATGCGTCCGGTATGGGCGGCGTGCTGGATCACCTCGATGGTCCGCTCGGCGAGGGTGTCCTCGACGACCACCTCGATCTTCACCTTGGGCAGGAAGTCGACGACGTATTCCGCGCCGCGGTAGAGCTCCGTGTGGCCCTTCTGACGGCCGAAGCCCTTGGCCTCGATGACGGTAAGGCCCTTGAGCCCGATTTCGTGGAGGGCTTCCTTCACCTCGTCGAGCTTGAACGGTTTGATGATGGCTTCGATCTTTTTCATGGGGATGGGTGCCGTGGTTTTGGGGAGTCGTACGCGCCGTGGTCTTCAAGGTTATAGATATGCAAGGCGCGTGCCAACCGGAGCCGATCACCGAAGCCGGCGCCTTTGGGGGCCGGCGGCGACCGCCGCATGGACCGGCCGGGGATGCCGTGCCCGAGAAATGGGCGTCTTGCCGAAATAACGGGCAGGCGTGTCTTCATCCGGTCCTTAGGCCATCGAGCCGGCTCTTTCCCTCCCCCCGGCGGAAGAGGATCGGCGGCCGATGAACCCCCGCGCCGGCAGGCGCTTGACGCGCCCGCGCCTTGCGTTTACACCGGGCGTCGTCTCGTGGCGGGTGTAGCTCAGTTGGTTAGAGCGCCAGATTGTGGATCTGGATGTCGCGGGTTCAAGTCCCGTCACTCGCCCCAATTTTTCAATCTGTTGGCAGGAATAGGCGATCTTTTCATTCGGGCTATGCCATCGGGGGTAACGCTCGGGGTAACACGCGCGCAAGAACATGGAGCCACAGGGATTCGTGCAACAGACCCTTGTCCAGATCATTGCCGGTGTGAAGGCTGCCCAAACTGAAACTGGAGCGGGAGAGGATGAGCGCGTTGTCGGAGCGGCCAATCCACAGCTTTCGATGCCGGGAGGAAAGGATGTCACGAAGCATGGGCAAAGAGCCGCGCGCGAGGCGGGGCGGATAACGCTGTTAGTGGACCGATTCCGTAGATGGCGGTCGCTTCGCCAGAAGCCCCTCGACCGCCCTCATCACCCTCAGCCACAGCGCCAGCCAGCCTTGTAGCCTGCCTTGCGTTAGAACTTCTTCAAGCCCTCAATATTCAGCGTATTCAAGAGCGCCCACGGCGTAACCGACATGGTGCCGGCGGGATCGTTCTTGACCTGCACTATCCAGGTGCCGCCGTCGGAGCAAACTGCCGTCCAGTAGCCGGTGCTGTCGCGGTCGCTGCCTTTGAACAAGATCGCCGTGACATTCGGGCACGAGTAGCCGGCGCCGATGATGGCAGCTCGCAGAATGCGCTCCTGTTCGGGATGCGACTGCGACATCAGCGTCTCGTACTGAGCAGCCGTGGCAGTGCTCGCCGCCATGGCGAGCACTGCCGCTGCGACCAAGACAAAGCCCCTCGCTACGTTCCCTACGCGGCGCACGGCATCGAAAAACGCGCGTCGGATTTCTGACTCCAGGTGGTCGATGATCTCTAAGATATTCACGCTAGCCATTTTCATTATCCCGAAACCGAGAGAGTTGACGACGAGCCCCCCAACCTTGTGACCCCAGGTGTGCCCCAAGGCTGATGAAAATACTTCCTTTCGCCCCCCAGCGGGCGCGGGAGGGTGGCGTTGTCTTCCGATGGCAGCCGCCAGCCACGCCGCCCGCCCCAGCTACCCTCTCATTCATTTTGGCCGAGAAAATGGACATTTCGGTGTCTCCCTTGGCCGAAGGCCTAGCGGTGGAATGAAATTTCGAACTTCCCGGCCATATCGCCCACGGAGAGCACGGGGCGACCATCCCGCCCCACGATCCGAACCATGACAGGCCGCCCCGTGGGCTGGGCGGCGCGCCAGAGATGATAAAGTTTGCTCGCCTCGTTCACCTGGCTTATGGGGCGTGTTTTCGGCCAATTCTTCGCCACCTCGATCTCGACGATGCCGTTGCCGAGATCACGTGCGTCGATGTAGAGCCGCTCGCCGGTTTTCGCCTCGACGCGGCTCGCAAGCTCGTTAAACGCCGCAAGAAAACCATCGAACTCCGGGCTTCCCGCTGTTGCCCATGAGGGTGCATGGAACAGAGTGATGACCAGGACGAGCGCGAAGCTGGCGGGGCCTGACATCTTCCTAAACATGGCGCTCTCCATGACTCTAACCCGGCATTTCCAAGATGGGCTTTTCGGTTGCCACTAAATTAGAAGAATTATCGTTGCGGGCGACCAACGGCGGCATTTCGCCTCTGACGGCACCCACGGCCAACCGAGCCGCCTTCGCCTCATGCCGGTCTAGGCCGATCAGCGATAAAATAAAAAAAAGCCTGCGCAAGGCGGGACTTGGAGTGTGTGGTCGCCGTTATACACAATGTGCGGCGTTGAGGGAAAAGGCGCCGAGCGCGTCAAGTGGCGGGATGCCTTGGCCCGCTGGGCGAACGGCCGACGCGATTCGACCGCCGCTTCATGTCCCTGGCCTGAGGCACGACATGGGCGCGAATGGCGGCGTGGATGGGCGCCGCGTCGCCGTGCTTGCTTAATCTCTGAGCAGCCAGTCGAGGTAGCTCCGGCGCTACGGGTTATCCAAGGCACGCTTGGCCGGCCGGGAAAACCCCGGTCAGGCGATGGGCGGCGGCCGGCCCCGGTTCCACCGCTGCACGCCGACACCGATCAGCGCAAAGGCGCCGGCGATGCCGAGGAGCCAGTAGCCGGTCTCGACCATCGAGCGATCGGTCTTGGTCAGCCTCTCGATCACCTCGGCGTGGCTGACGAACGTTTGCTCGACGGTCAGTTTGAACGGGTTGTGCTCTTGGATCTGCCAGATCGTCATCGGCCGGCCCGTACCGATCTCGGCGCCGTCGACCCAGATATCGATCGCAATCGCCGTGCGATCGCGCACGATGAGGTAGTTGGGATGGCTCGAAGGATACCGGAACTCGCCCTCCACGCCCTTGAGGGTGAAGTAGACCGAGGTCATCGCCGGCAGCATCGCCCCGGCGCTCGTCTTCGAGATGTCGTCCCGGACGATGACAGTGGCGACCTCGCCGCTCACCTTTACCAGCTCGCTATCGTCGGGATAGCCCTGGGGCCACCAGACGGCGACGAACCCGACGGCCGCCAGGCCGGCCACGGCCGAAAGGAAGTAGTACGGCCACACCGGCAGCGGGCCGAGACGTTCACGCGATGGGGCCTGATCGAACAGCCAGCGTTCTCCCTGGAGTTTCGCGGAGTGGGATCCGCCCGATATTGCCCGGCATTTCCGAGATGGAACAGTCAGCGGCCGCGCGGGAACCCGAAGCGGCGGCCGAGGCCGTTTGCGAGAGCTTACCGCGAGCTTACGATACCCGGCAAGCAGCTTCGTCCTCATCTAGGCCACTGTGGGCGGCCGATGAGCTGCTTGAGGCCGGCGACCTGGAAGGTCGGGCGGTGTGGCTCGGGGCGGGGAGGGAGGCGGACGAGCGAGCTCGACCGAACAACCCTCCCTTCAGGCAGGTGCGGATCTGCGAGATGGCGGTGGGAATGGCGGCGATGCCTCACGCGCGCCTGGGCGCGCAGACTCTACGCGCAGGGTTTACAAGGGCCGGCCAGGCCGGCCAGGCCGACCCAGGATCGAGTTGGCGCGCGCCCTATCGGGTATTTGGGGAAGGGTCTGGGTGGGGGTGATACACGGACTCTCGCGGGGGGATTTAAGTCTCGTCTTTCTGGTCTCCTTCGATGGGCGGGCGGTGGACCACGACCTCGTCGATCAGGCCGAACGCCTTGGCTTCTTCCGACGACATGAACTTGTCGCGGTCGACGGCGCCCTCGATCACATCCAGCGCCTGGCCGGTGTGCTTGGCATAGATGTCGTTGATCCGGGACCTGAGCGCCAGGATCTCGCGCGCCTGGATCTCGATGTCGGCCGCCGGGCCCTGGGTGCCGCCCGAGGGTTGATGCATCATGATGCGCGAGTGGGGCAGGGAATAGCGTTTGCCCTTCGCGCCCGCGGCCAGCAGGAGCGAGCCCATGGACGCGGCCTGGCCGATGCACAGCGTAGACACGTCCGGGTGGATGTACTGAAAGGTGTCGTAGACCGCCAGCCCGGCGGTCACCGTGCCGCCCGGCGAGTTGATGTAGAATGAGATGTCCTTCTTGGGGTTTTCCGACTCCAGGAACAGAAGCTGGGCGCAGACCAGGCTCGCGACCTCGTCGGTCACCGGGCCGGTCAGGAAGATGATGCGTTCCTTCAAGAGCCGGGAAAATATGTCGTAGGCGCGCTCGCCCCGATTGGTTTGCTCGACCACCATCGGGACCAACGTGTTCATGGTGGTCTCAATAACGTCGGTCATGGTCTCTCAATCCTCCTTGCCCCGGCCTTCGCGGGGACAAATCGCCGGGTTTTCACTCTTCAAGCTTCGAGATTTTTTTTCTGGGCTTCGAGGTCTTCTTGGAATGCGGGGTCTCTGGCTTGGGCTTGGAGGGTTTCTTGGCCCGCTTTTTCCCGGTTTGGGGCGCGGCCGGGGGCTGTTCCTCGGGCTCGCTCACGAGCTCCGCGGCTGAGACTTTGCGCTCCTCGATCTGGGCCATCTCCACGATGAAATCGACCACCTTGTCCTCGAACAGGGGCGCCCGCAGCCTCTCCATCGCCTCGGGGTTGTTCCGGTGGAATTCGAGAATCTGTCGCTCTTGGCCGGGATGGCGGCGCGCCTCGTCCATCACCGCCCGGTTGAGTTCCTCCGCGCTGAGCGAAATGTTGTTCTGCCCTCCGACCTCGGACATCAGCAGGCCCAGACGGATGCGACGTTCGGCGATCGAGCGGTATTCGGCCTTGATCTCGTCCTCGCTCTTGCCGGCGTCGGCCGGGTCGAGCGCGCCTTTATCCATCGCCTCCTTGATCCGGGTCCAGATGAACTCGAATTCCGCATCGACCATGCCCTGGGGCACGGTGAAGTCGTGGGCCGCCGCGAGTTGGTCGAGCAGCTGGCGCTTCAGCCGCGCCCGCGAGAGCATGCCGTGCTCGCGCTCGATCTGCTCGCGCATCTTGGCCTTGAGCTCGGCGAGGTTGTCCAGCCCCATGGTCTGGGCCAGGGCGTCGTCGACCGCCACCGGCGCCACCGCGCGCAGTTCCTTGACCTCGACATCGAAGCTCGCTTCCTTGCCGGCCAGGCGGTCGCTGACGTAGTCCTCGGGAAAGGTGACTTTGACCTGGGTGCGCTCGCCCGGCCGCGCTCCGATGAGCTGATCCTCGAAGCCGGCGATGAACATGTCGGACCCGAGCTCCAGATGGAAATCGGTGTTGGTGCCGCCCTCGAACGGCTCGCCGTCGATCTTGCCGACGAAATCGAGCACCAGGATATCGCCCTTCCGCGCCTTGCGGCTACCCTTGATCGGCTCGGATCTTCTGTGTTGGGCGGCGATGCGCTCCAGCGCTTGCTCGACCTCGGAGTCCTCGACATCGGCCTGGAGCCGTTCGAGCTTGAGCTTGGAGAAATCCATGGGTTCGATCTCGGGCAGAACCTCGACCGCCATGGTGAATTCCAGGTCTTGACCCTCGGAAAAGGGCGTGATTTCGATCTTTGGTCGCGTCGCCGGACGGAGATTGCGCTCGCTCATTGTCCGGGTGGTGCTGTCGGCGACCGTCTGCTCGATAATCTCGTCCATCACCGGCTGGCCGTACCGCTTTTTGAGCAGCGATAACGGGATCTTGCCCGGCCGGAAGCCCGGGATTCGGACGCTCTGTGCCAGCTCGTGGAGACGGTGCTCCACCTTCTGTTCGATGTCGGCGGCGGGGATCACGACCTTGAAATCGTGTTTCAAGCCGTCGGCGTTGGTTTCAACTACCTGCATGGGAATCCCTGGATGGAAACGGTGCCGTCGCCGGCCACCGATGCCTTCATCGCCGTCCTCTCAATGGTGCGGGCGGGGGGATTTGAACCCCCACGACTTTTAGTCACTGGGTCCTAAACCCAGCGCGTCTACCAGTTCCGCCACGCCCGCGTGGCTGTCCCGCGGCAAGCTGCGCCTTCGGTCGCGCTAGGCTGCGGCGCATGTCTATATCATACCAGGTCGCCGGCGCAACAGAGGGCGGAGGAGGGGCGGGTCATACGCGGCGCCGGCAACCCTCGGGCCTCTGTCCCTCCTGACAGTCCCCGGCGGCTTCGCCCTAGCCCTTCGCCAGCTTTTTGATCGCCGGTGACGCGGCGATTCTACCCTCGCCGCCGCGCCCCTCCAGGCAGGCCCGCATCTGGGCGCGCAGGCGCTCGGCGTCGGCGGCGGGGCAGGTTCGGGCGCGGCACGCCCGAGACCACGATGTCGCGCCAGGCGCTGCGCAGGCTTTCGATCATGCGGTCGAGGAAGCTGCCGCCGGGTCGATCGTTCATGGCCTATAGGTAGGATGACCGCCGCTTGCGGGAAGGCTTGGGAGGATCGTTTCCGGAGCGGCGGCCCGGGACTCAGGCGGATGATGCCAGGACTTTGAGTTGGCGCAGGACCGCCGGCACTGCGTCGGGAAGATCCTCCGCGATCAGGCCGGGGCCGCGTTCCTCCGCAGCCGCCCCGTGCAGCCAGGCGGCGGCGCAGGCGGCGTCGAACGGCGTCATGCCCTGGGCCATGAGGCCGAGCGCCAGGCCGGCGAGCACGTCGCCGGCACCGGCCGTCGCCAGGTCGGCGGGCGCGTTGGCGTTGATGGTTGCCCGGCCGTCGGGGGCGGCAACCACCGTATCCGCGCCCTTGAGCAGCACCACCGCGCCGCTGTCGCGCGCCGCGGCGCGCGCCCGGTTGACCTTGTCCTCACCCGTCGCGGAGGGGAACAGCCGCCGGAACTCACCCTCGTGGGGCGTCATGAGGCACGGCCCCTCGATCGCCGAGAACAACGCCTCGGGCGCGCCTTGGAACACGGTGAGGGCGTCGGCGTCGAGCACCGTGGCCTTGCCCGCCGCCAGCGCCGCCAGCGCCGCGGCCCGGGTGGACTCGTCGACACCGCTGCCCGGTCCGATGAGGACTGCGTTCCTGCGCGGGTCGTCCAGGAGCGCGGCGAAGGCGTCCGGGTCGGGGACCGGCGCGGTCAGCACCCCGGGCATGTAGGCGGCGTAAATCGGGACGGCCTCGGGCGGACTGGCGACGGTCACCATGCCGGCGCCGATCCGAAGCGCGGCCCGGGCCGCCAGCCGCGCCGCGCCGGTCATCTTCGCACCCCCCAGGATCACCGCATGGCCGCGGCTGTATTTGTGATCGGCCAGCTTCGGCCACGCATAGCGCTCGAGCCACAGCGCCGGCCTGTTTTCGTTGAGCCGGGGCGCGATCCGGTCGAGGACCTCATCACGGATGCCGATATCCGCGACCACCACCTCGCCGGCGAGCATGCGGCCGGGCAGCAGCAGGTGGCCCGGCTTCTTGCGGAAGAAGGTCACCGTCAACGCCGCCCTGGGCGCCGCGCCCAGGACCTGGCCGGTGTCGCCGTGGACGCCGCTCGGCACATCGACCGCGACACAGTCCAGCCCGCGCCGGTCGATGGCCTCGACCGTGGTTCGGGGCACGCCCTCAAGCGGGCGCGCCAACCCGGCCCCAAACAACGCGTCCACCACCAGGGCCGAGTCGTCCAGGACCCGTGGCCCGAGGGCCGCAACCGGGCCGTCCCAACGCGCCGCGTTGATCGCGGCGTCGCCTTTCAGTTTCCCGCGCGAGCCGAGCAGGGCGACCTGGACCGGCCAGCCTTGGGCGCGAAGCAGGCGGGCGACCACGAAGCCGTCGCCGCCGTTGTTGCCTGGACCGCACAGCACCGCGACGGGGCGCGGCCGCCAGCGCCGTCGGATCTCCCGGGCCACGGCGGCGCCGGCGTTTTCCATCAAGATTTCGCCGGGCGTCCCGGCGGCGATGGTCGCGGCGTCGGCTTGCGCCATTTCGGCCACGGTGAGGAGGACGGTGAGGAGGACGGTGTCTTTCGGCGTGGGGTGCCCGGTCATGGCCTGCCCGGAGGAGGGCGGGTCCTCGGCCGGATACAGGTCGGGCCTGAGTTCGTGCCGGGTCACCGCGCCGTCCGTCGCCCGCTCGATCTGGATCACCCGCTCGGCGGGCACCTGATTCCACTGATAAACCGCTTGCGGACGGATGCCCAGGATTCGCGCCAGGTTCGCGGCGCTCCCCAGGCATGAAATCGCCCGCGCCAGGGGGTCGCTTCTCATGGCGTCGAAGTCGTAAGTTATGCTTACATATATGTCAAGTTATGCTTACTAAACAATTCCACAAGCGTGTCTTGTGGAATTCGGACATGGGTATTCCTCGGGGGATTTCGACGGTTCGTGAAACGGCCGGGGTGATCCGGGCCGCGCGGCGGCGGGTGGACCAGCTTGGGGCGGAGCGCCGCTGCGGCGCGGCGCTCCCCCGCGGCGGCCTGCGCGGTTCCAGGGCGCGCCGGCACCGGCGGGGTGGGTTCTGCGCGATTCCGGCGTGGGCCGTTGCAATGCCGGGAGATCAAAGATATGTCTTGAAGACGCGAGGCTACGCAGGGGTCGGGGGACAGCGATGATACAACTTTATGGCCGGAACATGAGACCTGGCGCCCGTCAAGCACGGGCTCCATCCGCGCCGGCGCATCGCGTCGAGCGGAGGCAAGCGCGTCGGCGGGCGCGGGCCGAGGGGGGACAGCATGGCCGATAAATTTCCCAGCCAAGCGCAGGTGGTGATCGTGGGCGGCGGCATCGTCGGCTGCAGCGTCGCCTATCATCTGACCAAGCTGGGTTGGACCGACGTGGTGCTGCTCGAGCGCGGCACGCTCACCTGCGGCACCACCTGGCACGCCGCGGGTCTCGTCGGCCAGGTCCGGGCCACCTATAACCTCACCCAGCTTGCGCGCTACGGCACCGAGCTTTACGCCAAGCTCGAGGAGGAGACCGGCCAGGCCACCGGCTTCAAGCAGAACGGCAGCGTCGCCGTCGCCCGTACCGAGCAGCGGATGGTGGAGCTCAAGCGCGGCCTTTCCATGGGGCGCTGCTTCGGCGTCGAGGTCCAGCTCATCAGCCTTAAGGAGGCGGGCGAGCTGTGGCCGCTCATGCGCACCGACGACTTGGTCGGCGCCATATTTGTTCCCAAGGACGGCCAGACCAACCCGACCGACACCACCATGGCGCTCGCCAAGGGCGCCCGCCAGGGCGGGGCGCGCATCATCGAACATGTCAAGGTGACCGGGATTCACCGGCGCAACGGCACGGTCACCGGCGTGGCTACCGAGCGGGGCGATATCGCCGCCGAGGTGGTGGTCAACTGCGGCGGCATGTGGGGCCGCGAGATCGGCCGCATGGCCGGGGTTACGGTCCCCTTGTACGGCGCCGAGCACATGCACATCGTGACCACCCCGATCGAGGGGGTCACGCCCGAGCTGCCCACGCTCAGGGACTATGACGGCCGTGTCTACTTCAGGGAGGACGCCGGCAAGATCATGATGGGCGGCTTCGAGCCGGTGGCCAAGCCGAGGGATGTCGACAGCGTTCCGGACGACTACGAGTTCGGCGAGCTCGACGAGGACTGGGACCATTTCCAGATCCTCATGGAAGCCGGCCTCGAGCGCGTCCCGGTGCTGGAGAGCGCGCAGATCCGTGACTTCCTGACCGGGATCGAGAGCTTCACCCCCGACAACCGCTACATGCTGGGCGAGGCGCCGGAGCTCAGGAACTTCTTCGTCGCCGCCGGCTTCAACTCGATCGGCATCGCCTCGGCCGCGGGAGCCGGAAAGGCGGTCGCCGAATGGATCGTCGAGGGCGAGCCGACCATGGACCTGTGGGACGTCGACATCCGGCGGTGCTTCAAGTTCCAGGGCAATCCCCGCTACCTTCGTGATCGCACCGTCGAGATCCTGGGCCTGCTCTACGACATGCACTGGCCGTTCCGGCAGCCCGAATCGGCGCGGCTGGTGCGCTGCTCGCCGCTGCACGACCGCCTCAAGGCCCGGGGCGCGTGCTTCGGCGTCGTCGCCGGCTGGGAGCGGCCCAACTGGTACGCGCCGGAAGGGGTGGAGCCGAAATACGAGTATTCCTACGGCCGCCAGAACTGGTTCCCTTATTGGGCCGAGGAGCACATGGCGGTGCGCGAGGCGGTCGGCCTGTTCGACCAGACCTCGTTCGCCAAGATCCTGCTCCAGGGCCCAGACGCCGAGGCGGTGATGCAGCGGATTTGCGCCAATGACGTCGCCGTGCCGCCGGGCAAGGTGGTCTACACCGCCATGCTCAACAACAGGGGCGGCATCGAGTGCGACCTGACGGTCACCCGCTTGCGCGAGGATTGTTACTGGATCGTGACCTCGGCGGCGACGATGGTCCACGACTTCGACTGGATCAAGCGCAACATCGCCGAGGACGCGCGCGTGACCCTCGCCGACGTGACCTCGGCCCACGCCGTGATCGGCCTGATGGGTCCGCGCTCGCGCGAGCTGCTGTCGCGCGTCACCGGCGCCGACCTGTCGAACGAGGCCTTTCCCTTCGCCACCGCGCAGGAGATCAACGTTGGGCACGCACTGGTGCGGGCGGTGCGCATCAGCTACGTGGGAGAGCTCGGCTGGGAGATCTACATCCCGAGCGAGTTCGCCACCAGCGTCTACGATGCCATCGTCGCCGAGGGGGCGGCGTTCGGACTGCGCCACGCGGGGTATCACGCCATGGACTCGCTGCGCAGCGAGAAAGGTTACCGCTCCTGGGGCCACGACATCAGTTGCGAGGACACGCCGCTCGAAGCGGGCCTCGCTTTCGCCGTCGCCTTCGAGAAAAACGCGCCGTTCATCGGACGCGATGCCTTGCTCCAACAGCGCGAACGGCCGCTTGCGAAGCGGCTCGTGCTGTTCACGGTCGACGATGCCGAGGCGCTGCTCTATCACGACGAGCCGATCTGGCGCGACGGCGCGCTGGTCGGTCGCATCACCTCCGGCTCATACGGCCACACGCTCGGCCATGCCGTCGGCATGGGCTACGTCTGTCATCCAGAGGGCGTCGACAAGGCTTTCATCGAGGGAGGGCGCTTCGAGGTCGAGATCGCCGCCGAGCGCGTGCCGGCGACGGCCCATCTGAGGCCGCCCTACGACCCCAAGTCGAAGCGGGTCAGGGCGTAGGCGTTGGCGTCTGGCCCCGGAGCGGGACGGTTCTGGAGATGGCGAATCGACCTCGTTGGGCCGCGATCTGGCTGGTGCTCCTCGCCGCCGGCTGCACCAGCAGCGATCCCTCCGCGCCGTTATGCCAGCTCGGCGTGACGCCCTCCGAGACCACGCTCATATCCTATCGCGACGAGGCCGGGTCCGTTATCCGGGGCGACATCGACGCCGCGGCATACCGAGAGGAGGTCGCCGGCAGCATCGCCTCGGCGATCGCCAAACCGAATCGGGAAGTCTATGTGGCGGAACGCCGCAAGGACTGTTTCGACCAGGCCGGCGGCTATTACTATCCCTGTTACGAGCGAATCGAAATCGACTTGCGCGAGGTGACCGGCATCGGGCGTTCGGCCAATCTGAACGACGCCCAGGAGCTGGCTGTCGCCAACTGCGAATGGGTTGCGAGAACGCTGGCGCGCAATGCCGCGGAGGTACGCGGCCTGGTGTTCGCCCTGCAATGTCGCGTCGTGAGCCGCGGCCGTTGTTCGCTGGACTGAGTCCGGCCAGGCCGCCCCAGCCGGCTTCCTCGGTCGTGGAGCCGCATCGCGGAGGGAAAGGGCTCGTCCGCACACCGCCGATTTGTGCGCCCGCCCCTGGAATGCGGCCGCGGTGGCCAGGTTCCTCTCCAGCCGGTCCGCGCAGGCGGCGGCGGACTAGGACCTGCTTCGAAACATGACGCGAGGCATTTGGGAAAATAGGCCCTAAGGCTTCGCGATCTGGATATCGTCGCCCTCGAGCCGCAGCTCGTAGGTGGGGACAGGATCGTCGCCCGGCCCTTCCAGGGACTCTCCGGTCTTGATATCGAAGATGGTCGCGTGCCAGGGACAGGTGACGGTATTACCTTCCAGGTCACCCTCGACAAGGGGGCCGCCCACATGGGTGCAGGTGTTGCCGAACGCGAAGAAGGTGCCGTCGACGTTGGCGATCACCACGGCGTCATCCCCGAGATCGACCAGCTTCATGGTGCCGGGAGCGATCTCCGAAGCCTTGGCCACGGTTTGGAAGTCAGCCATCTTGAATCCTCCGTAGTTTAGCGTAAGTTTAGCGCAATCCTCTGCAACTCAGGGCCCCGCGTCCTCGCAAAAGGCGCGGCCCAACCATGCCGGCACCCCCCCACCAAGGCGTTATCCGGAACGGATGGATTAACGACCTGCGAATTGCAGGCTATCCCTTGTGAGGGTTGCTGGCCTGGCAACTTTGTTTGGAACTCTGCATTGTCAAGTTCCTGTGTTCGATGGGGCGCGGAGGCCGGCTCCGGGCGGGCGAGGTGGCCGTGCCGCGGACGACAATCCCCGTCGGTGCGAAAGCGGATCGGTCGGCTCGGGCCGCATCCGCCGCCGGGGTCGCCGGGTGCCACGACCCGGCTCGCGGCCCGGAGCCGTCCTCAGCGGCCCGGACCGGCCGTCTCGTGGGTCTCGCGGGTTAAATAATACGCCATAAGTATGGGGATGAAGGTGACGGCGATGACGAACACCGCCACCACATTCGTCACCGGCCGCTGGCGTGGACGGACCAGCTCGGTCAGCATCCAGATCGGCAGCGTGGACTGCTGACCGGCGGTCAAGGTGGTGACGATCACCTCGTCGAAGGAGAGCGCGAACGCGAGCATCCCGCCGGCCAGGAGCGCGGTGGCGATATTCGGCAGGACAACGTAGCGGAAGGTCTGGAAGCCGTTGGCCCCAAGGTCCATCGACGCCTCGATCTGCGAGTAGGCGGTGCGGCGGAAGCGGGCGATGACGTTGTTGTAAACCACCACGACGCAGAAGGTCGCGTGGCCGATGACGATGGTCCAGAAGCTGAACGGAATGTTTGCCAAATGGAAGGCCGAACGCAACGAGATCCCCGTGATGATGCCGGGCAGCGCTATCGGCAGGATGATCAGGAGCGAGAGCGCCTCCCGTCCGAAGAAGCGGCTGCGGTAAATCGCCGCCGCGGCCAGGGTGCCAAGGATCAACGCGATCAGGGTGGCCATCGTCGCCACCCTGAGCGACAGCCCGAGCGACTCCCAGATATCCTCGCGCTCCCAGGCGACCGCGAACCATTTGAGCGTCAGCCCGGGCGGCGGGAAGCGGAAGCTTTTGTCATCGGTGTTGAAGGCGTAGAGGATGATGAAGCCGAGCGGCACGTGCAGGAACAGCAGCCCGGCGATCGCCGCCAGCTTGAGGCCGAGCGGGGCCCGTGGCTCGAGCCTTTCCTTCCGCCTAAAACGCATCGAACGCCCTCAGCCGTTTGGCGATGGTGAGATAGACCACCATGATCAGGATGGGCACGACCGACAGCGCCGCGGCCAGGGGAATGTTGCCGGCGGTCCCCTGGTGAGCGAACACCGCCTGGCCGATGAACATCCGTGAGCTGCCGATAATACGGGGAATGATGTAGTCCCCGAGGGTTAGCGAGAAGGTGAAGATCGATCCCGCCACCACGCCGGGGAAGACGAGCGGCAGGATCACCTTGCGGAAGGTCTGCCCCGGCCGCGCGCCGAGGTCGGCGGACGCCTCGATCATCGACGCCGGCACCCGCTCGATCGCCGCCTCGATCGGCAGGATCATGTAAGGCAGCCATATATAAACGAAGACCAGATAGGTGCCGATATAGGACACCGACAGCGAGGTGCCGCCGATCACCGGCGTTGCGAGAACCGCATCGAGCAGCCAGGTGAGATGGAGCTGGTCCAAGAACCAGCTGAAGATCCCCTCCTTGGCCAGGATCAGCTTCCAGGAATAGACCCGCACCAGATAGCTCGACCACAACGGCAGCATCACCGCGAGGTAGAGCAGCGCCTTGGTCCGCCCCGAGGCGTAGCGGGCCATGTAGTAAGCGATGGGAAAGCCGAGGATCGCGGCGCTTACGGTGACCGTCCCCGCCATGACGGTGGTCCGCGTGATGATGTCGAGGTTTGCCTGGGTGAACAGATCGCCGTAAGTGCGCAGGGTGAACGAGCGCACCACCAGCCCGGTGAATCCGTCCAGATAGAAGAAGCTTTGGACGAGCAGCGCGGACAGCGAGCCGAGATAGACCACCCCCAGCCACAGAAGCGGTAGTGCGAGCAGCAGCAAGAGCAGGAGCTGCGGTCGCCGGTAGAGGGCGGTCGAGACGCGCTGGGCGGGCGAGGGCCGCCGGGGCGGAACCGGCGATGCCGCGACGATGACATCCGGGACGGTCACGGGCCGGGCTCACCGTCGGCGAGCGGCTGGTTATGGCGCCGGTCCCATGCCAGGCGAACCCGCTGGCCGAGAGAAGCGGCCACTTGGGCGGCGCTCTTGTTGAGGTTTTGCTCGATGACGATCAGCTCGCCGCCGCCATCGAGCGCCACCACGTAGCGGCTCGCCGCGCCGAGATAGACGACGTTGTGGATCTCGCCCTCGGCCGTGCAGCTCCCTTCGGGCGCCGGGTTCCCTGGCTCGGCGAGGCGAATCTTCTCCGGGCGGACCGAAAACGCCGTGTTCGAGCCCGTTATCCTGGCGGCGATCTCGCCGGTCAGCAGGTTGGAGACCCCGACGAAGCCGGCGACGAAGGCGGTTGCCGGCCGCTCGTAGATTTCACCGGGCGTGCCGATCTGCTCGATCCGGCCCACGTTGAACACCGCGATTCGGTCGCTCATGATGAGCGCCTCTTCCTGATCGTGGGTCACGTAGATGAAGGTGATGCCGACTTGGCGCTGGAGCGCCTTGAGCTCGATTTGCATCTGCTGGCGCAGTTTCAGGTCAAGGGCACCCAAAGGTTCGTCGAGGAGCAGCACGCGCGGGCGGTTGATGAGGGCGCGGGCGAGCGCCACCCGCTGCCGCTGGCCGCCCGAAAGCTGGGCCGGCTTACGGCCTCCCATGTCGGCCAGCTTGACCATCTCCAGCATCTCGAGCGCGCGGCGGCGCTGGTCCGCTTTCGCCACCTTCTTCACCATCAGGCCGTAGGCGACGTTGTCCATCACCGTCATGTGCGGGAACAAGGCGTAGTCCTGGAAAACGGTGTTGACGTCCCGCTCGTAGGGCGGGACGCCTCGGGTGGTCTGGCCGTGGATCATAATCCTGCCCGCCGTCGGTTGGTCGAAGCCGGCGATGAGCCGGAGGCAGGTGGTCTTGCCCGAGCCGGATGGGCCGAGGATCGAGAAAAACTCGCCGTCAACAATATCGAAGCTTACGCCGTCGACCGCCCTGACCATGCCAAAGTGGCGATGGACATTGGTGAAGCTGACTGCGGGTACTTCGCTCTCGACCATTTCTTGCGCGGATAACGGGATTGCAAAGGAGCCCGGCGCGCGCGCCAGCCGTGAGCGCCGGGCCCTCAGGGACACGAAAATCAGATCCGACGGACGACCCCGCGGCCGCCGCGTGAAGGGCTCCGGGTGGCGCGCCGTACCGCCACCCGGCTCCGAATCAGCGGCCCCCGAGGATGGCGATCCAGTCAGTCACCCACCGGTAGTACGGAACGCAGGTCCGGCCTCCGCCGCAGTCGGCGACCGGCGTCTTCCAGAATTCGGTCTTTTCGAAGTTGCCGAGACCATTGATTTCGCAGCCCTCGTCGCCGAGCAGCTCGTTGCCCTTGCACGCGTCGAGGCGGACCGGCACCGAGCCGAACCAAGCCGCGAGATCCCCCTGAAGCTTGGGGTTGATCGAGTGCTCCAGCCACTTGTAGGCGCAGTTTGGATGCGGTGCCTCGCTGTGCATCATCGTCGTGTCAGACCAGCCGGTGGCGCCTTCGACCGGAAGCACGCTCTCGATCGGCTCGCCCGCGTCGCGCAGCAGGTTGACCTGGAACGGCCAGGCCGAGGAGGCGGCCACGCCCTCATTGGTGAAGTCGTCGATCTGGATGAAGGGGTCGTGCCAGTAGCGGGGGACGATTTTGCGCTGCTCGCGCAGCAGCGTCAGCACTGCCTGGTACTGGTCTTCGTCCAGGGCATAGGGGTCCTCGATGCCGAGCTCGGGGTTCTTGTATTTCAGGTAGAGCGCCGCGTCGGCGATATAGATCGGCCCGTCAAAGGCCTGCACACGTCCCTTGTTCGACTCGCCGTCGGGGAGTGTCATCGTCTCGAACACGACCTCCCAGCTCGTGGGCGGCTCGGGGAAGACCTCGGTGTTGTACATCAACACGTTCGAGCCCCACTGATAGGGAACGCCGAAATGCTTGCCGCCGACCGTGTGCCAGGGGGCGTTGTGGAGCCGGGGATCAATCTTGTCCCAGCTCGGGACAAGGTCGATGTTGATCTCCTGCACCCGGCGGCCGGCGATCAACCTGAGACTCGCGTCGCCCGAGGCGGTCACCAGGTCAAACCCGCCCTCGTTCATCAACGCGACCATCTCGTCCGAGGTGCCGGCGGTCTTCACCCGCACCTTGCAGTTGGGATTGTCGGCCTCGAAATCGGTGACCCAGTCGAAGGCAGGGTCGGTCTCGCCGCGCTCGATGTAGCCTGGCCAGGCGACGATGTCGACGAAGCCCTCACCAGGGCCGATGCTCTGGAGCGGCTCCTGGCCTTCGACCTGGGCAGCGGAAATGTAGACAGCGCCGCTCAAGGCCGCGGCGGCGACCACGGACAGCCAAGATGATTTCCTTCTCATTAGTGAATACTCCCCCCAATTATCAGGTGTCGTGGCGGATTAACGCTTCTGGTTGTGCGAGCGAAGCTAGCAAAAAGCCATGGCTGCGGCAAGGGAAGGGTGCTCCCGTGCTTCCAGCTTGCGAGAAGGGGCCGATTCCTGCGTGGACGCCGGCCCCAGCGGTCTGCGCTTGGGGGAGGGACGCGGAAAATTCGCCGGTCGAGTATCCGGCGCGTCGATCTATAATACGTTAATACGTTGATCTATATAGTTGATCTATAATACGTTAATACGTTGATCTATATAAAAGTGCGCAGTGATCTATATATGAAGTGCGCAGTGATCTATATATAGAAGTGCGCAGTAACCTACCGGGGCATTTTCTGAACGTCTGTCCGTGGCCGTTCTGTTGTTGTGAGAAAAAGATTTCCGCCGCGTGACCGCCGTGCGAACGCGTGACCGCCGCGCGAACGGATCCGGGACCGCCGCGGAGTGGACTTCGACCAGGGGACATCGGAGTGAGCGCTAAACAGCTTTTAACGCGTGACCGCCGTGCGAACGCGTGACCGCCGCGCGAACGGATCCGGGACCGCCGCGGAGTGGACTTCGGCCGGGGGACATCGGAGTGAGCGCTAAACAGCTTTTTCACGTGGTGCTGATCAAGCCGTCCCACTACGACGATGACGGTTACGTCGTCCAGTGGTGGAAGGCTTGGATCCCGTCGAACTCCCTCGCGGTACTGTATGGCCTGATCCAAGAGATGATCGAGCGGAAGCTGCTGGGCGAGGATGTGGATATTCAGATATCCGCCTATGACGAAACCAATGCCGTCATACCCGTCAAGAAGATCGTCCGGCAGATCAAGCAGGGCGGCGGGCTGGTGTGCATGGTCGGGGTCCAGTCCAACCAGTTCCCGAGAACGATCGACCTCGCGAAGCAGTTCCGCGACGAGGGCCTTCAGGTCGCGATCGGCGGTTTCCACGTTTCCGGCTGCATCGCCATGCTGCCGGAGCTGCAGGCGGACCTGAAGGAGGCTTTGGACCTCGGAATTTCGCTGTTCGCGGGCGAGGCCGAAGATCGGCTGGAAGGGGTCCTGTTGGATGCTCACCGCGGGGAGCTCAAGCCGATCTACAACTACATGAACGACCTCCCGGCCCTGCAGAATCAACCGACCCCGTTTTTGCCCGAGGCGATGGTCAGGAAATACGCCGGCGCGATCAGCAGCTTCGACGCCGGCCGCGGCTGCCCCTTCCAATGCAGCTTCTGCACCATCATCAACGTCCAGGGCCGCAAGTCGCGCTGGCGTGACGCCGACGACGTGGAGCGCTTGGTCCGCGCCAACGTCGCGCAGGGCATCACCCGCTTTTTCATCACCGACGACAACTTCGCGCGGAACCGGAACTGGGAGGCGATTTTCGACCGGCTGGCCGAACTGAGGGAAGCGGAGAACCTCCCGCTGAGCCTCATCATCCAGGTCGACACGCTTTGTCACAAGATCCCGAATTTCGTGGAGAAGTCGAAGCGCGCCGGCGTGTCCCGGGTGTTCATCGGACTCGAGAGCATCAACCCCGACAACCTGATGGCGGCCAAGAAGCGCCAGAACAAGATCACCGAGTACCGCAAGATGCTTCAGGACTGGCGCAATCAACGCATCATCACTTACGCCGGTTACATCCTGGGCTTTCCCAACGATACCCCTGAGTCGATCGAGCAGGACATCGAGATCATCAAGCGCGAGCTTCCGATCGACCTGCTGGAGTTCTTCTGCCTCACCCCGCTGCCGGGCTCCGAGGACCACAAGAACCTGTACCTGAAAGGGGTCTGGATGGACCCGGACATGAACATCTACGACCTGGAGCATGTCTGCACCGGCCACGAACGCATGTCGAAGGAGGAGTGGCAGGGCATCTACCGCAGGGCGTGGGACATGTATTACTCGTTCGACCACGTCGAGACCCTGATGCGCCGCGCGGTGGCAACCGGCAACAAGCCGGAGCGCATCTGGGCGCACACGCTCCAGTTCCACGGCAGCATGAAGTTCGAGAACGTGCATCCGCTCCAGGGCGGCTACTTCCGGCGCAAGGTGCGGACCCAGCGCCGCTCCGGCCTGCCGCGCGAGAACCCGCTGGTCTTCTATCCACACCGGGTGTGGGAGACCTTGTCGACCTATGTGTTGTTCGGCCTCTACGCTTGGAAGCTGTGGCGGCTATGCCAGAGGGTGAAGCGCGATCCCGCGAGCAAGACTTACATGGACCTGGCGCTGACCCCGGTGAAGGAGGCCGAGGACGAGCATCTGGAGATGTTCGAGCACACCGAAGCGGCCAAAGCCGCGGTCGCGAAGGCCAAGGCAGAGGCCATGGCGCGCAAGCACTCCGCGGTGGAAGCCGCGCGGCTCGCAAGCTGAGCTCTCCCGCAACCGCTGGCTCTCCCGCAACCGCTGGCTCTCCGTAACCGCTGGCTCTCCCGCAACCGCTGGCTCTCCCGCAACCGCTGGCTCTCCCGCAACCGCTGCTGGCACTGATTTTCCGCCCCTATGAGTGGGGCCCTTGTCGTGGTCGAGGCAAGCCGGCCGCTTGCTGACCGCCGGCCACGATCCAATCCCCGCGCCTCATTCCTCCCCACCGGGGATTTTGGTCCCGGCGGGGCCGGGCCAGTCGGCCGGGGCTTGGGCCCGCTACGACTCCCTGTCGATTGGGGCCCCGGCCTGGGCCCAGGCCGCAAAGCCGCCGGCCATGTGGCTCACATTCTCGACTCCCATGTCCTGAACCATCTTGGCGGCGAGGACCGAGCGCCCGCCCGAGGCGCAGTGGAGGACGAGCTGTTTGCCGGAAGAGAAGACGTCCTTGTGGGCCGGGCTTTCCGGATCGACGTAGAACTCGAGCATGCCGCGGGATGCGTGGACCGATCCCGGTATGAAGCCGTTGGTCCGGCGTTCGCTCTCGTCGCGGACGTCGACGATGACGACGTCGGGATTTTCCATGAGAGATAGTGTGTCTTCGACGGAAAGGGCCTTGACCTGTGCGTTGGCCTCGGCCAGCAGTTTCTGGACACCGGTTTTGAGCATGGCAACGAGCCTCCTTGGCTTCTCGACGATCCGCCATTGCTGCTTTGGAGATGGTATGGGCGAGGGGTATTGGGAAGGGACCGGGCTTGTCCCGGGTCCGCTCTCGAATGCGCTTCGCGCCGGCCGGCGCGAAGCCCCGGAAGTCCGCCTTTCGGAGCATCATCGCGGCGTCGGCGGGGGTGCCGCTTCCCCCTTGGAGGGGAGGCTGGTCCGTAGAGCGTGGCCGTGGTATAGGCTTCAGACCATCGCATGAGCTGAACGGAAGCGCTATGCGACGCCTCGTCCTCACCGCCGCGCTGCTCACCGTATTATCCGCGCCGTTATCCGCGCCGGGCTGGGCGGATTTTGACGCTGGCAGCGCCGCCTATGACCGCGGCGACTACACCACGGCATTTCGCGAGTTTCTGTCCTCTGCGGAGCAGGGTGATGCCGATGCCCAGTTCGGCCTCGGCATCATGTATGAATTCGGCGAGGGTGTCTCCCAGGACTATGGCGAGGCGGCGCGGTGGTACCGAGAAGCCGCCGAGCAGGGGCTTGCCGAAGCCCAATTCGGCCTCGCGTTTATGTACACCGACGGCTCTGGCGTCCCGCAGGATTATGGCGAGGCGGCGCGGTGGTACCGGATGGCCGCCGAGCAGGGCGATGCCAATGCCCAGTACGCCCTTGCGCTTATGTATACCAACGGCGCTGGCGTCCCGCAGGACTATGGCGAGGCGAGGCGGTGGTATCGGATGGCCGCCGAGCAGGGGCTTGCCGAAGCCCAGAGCAGTCTTGGCCTCATATACGACAACGGCACGGGCGTCCCGCAGGACTATGGCGAGGCGGCGCGGTGGTATCGGATGGCCGCCGAGCAGGGGCTTGCCGAAGCCCAGAACAGTCTTGGCTTCATGTACGACAACGGCTCTGGCGTCCGGCAAGACTATGGCGAGGCGGCGCGGTGGTACCGAAAAGCCGCCGAGCAAGGCGATGTCTATGCCCAATACAACCTCGCGCTTATGTACATCGATGGCACTGGCGTTCCCCAGGACTATGGCGAGGCGGCGCGGTGGTATCGGATGGCCGCCGAACAGGGCGATGCCGACGCCCAGTTCAGCCTCGCGCTCATGTACGACAACGGCTATGGCGTCCCGCAGGACTATGGCGAGGCGGCGCGGTGGTACCGAGAAGCCGCCGAGCGGGGGAATGCCGACGCCCAGAACAACCTTGGCCTCATGTCCGAGCTAGGCGAGGGCGTTCCCCAGGACTATGGCGAGGCGGCGCGGTGGTACCTGAAGGCCGCCGAGCAGGGTGAGGCCGACGCCCAGAACAACCTCGCGCTTATGTACACCAACGGCACTGGCGTGCCCCAGGACTACGGCGAGGCGACGCGGTGGTACCGGATGGCCGCCGAGCAGGGCGAGGCCAATGCCCAGTTCAACCTCGCGCTCATGTATGCCAACGGCTACGGCGTTCCTCAGGACTATGGCGAGGCGGCGCGGTGGTACCGAGAAGCCGCCGATCAAGGCGATGCCGATGCCCAGTACAACCTCGCTCTTATGTATGAGGACGGCTATGGCGTTCGCCAGGACTATGGCGAGGCGGCGCGGTGGTACCGAGAAGCCGCCGAGCAAGGCGATGCCGACGCCCAATACAACCTCGCCCTCATCTACGACAACGGCACGGGTGTCCGCCAAGACTATGGCGAGGCGGTGAGGTGGTACCTGAGGGCCGCCGAGCAGAGCCATGCCAGAGCCCAGAACAACCTCGGCGTCATGTATGGGCGCGGCGAGGGAGTGCCGCGCGATCCGGTCCTGGCGCACATGTGGTCCAACCTGGCCGCCTCCACCCTTCCGCCTGGCGAGGACCGAGACATGGCTGTTGAAAACCGCGACTTCGTGGCCGAACAGCTCTCGCCTTCGGAGCTCGTCCGCGCCCAGCAAATGGCCCGGAACTGGCGGCCGGGTTTGTCCGAAATGGGCGAAACCGCTTCTTCGTCGAGCCTCTCTGAACCGCCGGGCCCGGCCCGCGAGCTCGTCCAGAACATACAGGAGGCCCTCGCCGCGCTCGGTTACGACCCGGGGCCCGCGGACGGCGCCCCGGGGCCGCAAACCCGAGAGGCCATCCGGGCCTTTCAGGCCGATCTCGAATTGCCGGTCACCGGGGAGGTGTCCAAGGAACTGTTGCTGCTCGCCCGAATTTCCGAAGCAGTGTTAACCGCGGAGGAGGAGGGAGACTTCGAGGGCACGTCGGAGAATTGGTATGCGACTGGTTCCGGCTTTGTCGTCAGCCCGGCCGGATACGCCTTGACGAATTATCATGTCGTGGAAGGGTGTGGTGAGATCCGGCTACCGACAGGTGTAAGCGTCGCCCATGTGGCCAGCGATCCGCAAACGGACCTGGCCCTCCTCAAAATACCCGGGGAGTTCCCCGACAGCGCCTCATTTCGTGCCGGGCGCGGCATTCGGGCAGGCGACGACGTGGTGGCCATTGGCTTCCCGCTGCAAGGCATATTGACGTCCGATCCCAGCGTGACCACGGGCACGATCAGCGCCCTCGCCGGTCCCGGCGATGACCGCCGCATGTTGCAGATGACTGCGCCGATCCAACCCGGGAACAGCGGTGGGCCGCTTCTCGACATGAGCGGGAATGTCGTGGGCGTCGTCGTCAGCAAATTGGATGCGTTGGAAATTGCCGAGTTGACGGGCGATATTCCTCAGAACGTAAACTTCGCGGTCCATGCCTCGCTCGCCCGGATATTCCTCGACGCCCACAACATTGAGTACAATATAGCCCCGTCCACGGAAACACCCCCGGCGGCGGAGATCGCGGCAAGCGCCCGGAAGTTTACCGTCCTCATCGAATGCTGGGAGTGATCATCATCCGGGACGTTCGCGCCGCTGGCGCCCTTGGCCAAGAAGATGAGGCGCACGGGGAGATCACATGCGCAAAATCAGAATAACCATCGGGCCCGTGACGCTCACCGCCGAGCTGTTCGACACGCCGACGGCCGACGCCATCTGGCGCAACCTGCCCTTCACCTCGGCGGCGCGGACCTGGGGCGAGGAGGTCTATTTCTCCACCCCCGTGCGGGTCGCCGGGGAGGCGGATGCGAAGGCGGTGGTGGAAGCGGGCGAGCTCGCCTTCTGGGTGGAGGGGGAGTCCATTGCCATCGGCTTCGGCCGGACTCCGATCTCCCAGGGAGACGAGATCCGCCTCGCGGCACCTGTCAATATCTGGGGCCGCGCGCTCAACGATGTGCGGGAGTTGCGCAGGGTCAAGGACGGCGATCCCATAGTTGTGGAAAGCCTTGAGTGAATGGCAACCAAGGAGCCAGCCATGGGAACGGAATATTTGACCAGAGGCAAGTTTTCGCCCCCGGTCGACCGGGCGGCGGTGGCGCGCGAATGGGCGGCGCAGGGGTATTCCTGCGCCCTGTTCGTCGATCCTCCAGGCCGGGCCTGGAACGATTTCGTCCATGCCACCGGCGAGCTGGTGACGGTGGTCGAGGGGAGGCTCGAGATGACCGTCGCAGGCCAGCGTTTCACCGTCGGTCCCGGCGACGAGGTGTTCATCCCCCGCGACACCCTCCATTCGGTGGAGAACATCCACCATGCCACCACCCGGTGGCTTTACGGCTATGGCTGAGTGCGCCTCGTGTTGATCCGTCATATTCCTCCAGGCGGTTTCGGCCGTCCGCGTCCAGGCGGGATCGCCGTCATGGATCAATCCCGGCGGCTTTGCTCGACCGTACCGCGGTGGGCCCTCGGCCCGGCTGGTTTTGCAAGCCTATTTTGATTTTTTTCTCTGTCTTTTGCTCTTTCTCCGTCTTTTGCTCCGCTCGGCCGGGGGACATCGCCATATGGGAATCCCCGGGGGCTGGCATGCCGTTGCAGATTTCCCTTGTGCTGACGGGCAAGATGCGTAGCATTGGGCGTCTAGGGCCGCACATCGCCTTGGCGTAGCTTGGTTTGACGGTTTCCGTTGGTCACTTCCTGACATTGTGACGCTTGGAACATGCTACGGGCATGAGGCGGGGAGGCTTTTACCTGGGCTTTTGAAAGGCAAGATTGATGTCTAGTGGTACTGTCAAATGGTTCAACCCGACGAAGGGCTATGGCTTTATCACCCCGGACGACGGTGGTAAGGACGCTTTCGTACACATTTCGGAGGTCGAGCGCGCTGGAATGGCATCACTAACGGAGGGCCAGCGAGTCAGCTACGAAGTGGTCAGCGACACCCGTGGGCTGAAGGCTGTGGATTTGGCTCCTGAGGGTAGTAAGGCTCCCGAGGAGGAGCCGGCCCCGGAGGATAAGCCCCCGGAGGATTAGACTCCGGCGCGACGCCGCAATCCATCCACCAACCCATTGAGGCAGCGGAACAGGTCAAAGGGGCCTGACGAGGGCGCTTGGTGCGGCCGGCCGCCGCACCAAGGGTCTTTATAGGCTTTACGGACCCACGGTCTTTACGGACCGAGGCGCCACGCCTTACCGCAGCCCGCTGTTGCGGCGGGTGGATTGTGGCTGCCCGGAAAGGGCAGCCGGAGATAGCGCACAACGCGCAGCCGGCGGCCAGGCGCTTGGCCGGCGCAGCGGACTTTTTTCGGAACATCGGGGATCGGAACCTGCCCGATCAGGAAGCCGTTGGGAAACCAACGCCCGGACCCGCGAGCTTGTGGCCGATCGGGTGGAGGGACCCGAACGCGGAAGGCCCTCTTTCTCTCCAATGCCCGGGAAGAGGCCCGGGAAGAGGCCCGGGAAAAAGGCTGGTCTGGACCTTCGGGAATCCGCGGATCATCCCCACCCGCACCTTCTCCACGGCAGGGGGAGATCGATGGCCGATGCCCCGCCGTCGATGGGGGGAGGCGAAAGCCGATTCCTCATTCTCTGGCCGCTGGCGGGTGAGCCGCGGGTGAGTCATTGAAACAGAAAATTGAAACAGAAAGCAGTGCGCACGCGCGAGCACGCGCGCGGACAGCCGCCGGCAAGGCCGCGCCCGCGCCCTTGCCCGGGGTCCGGGTATCGGCCTTCGGCCCGGTGATGTATTTTTGCGTTGTGCGGCGGCTGGACGTATGGTTACACTGACCGGAGCGAATCCCGATACGGGACGGGGCGGGCATGAAACAGTCCAGCGGCGCCGATTCCAAAAACACCCTCTACTGTTCTTTCTGCGGCAAGAGCCAGCATGAAGTGCGCAAGCTCATCGCCGGGCCGACGGTGTTCATCTGCGATGAATGCGTGGAACTGTGCATGGACATCATCCGCGAGGAGCACAAGACCAGCTTGGTCAAGTCGCGGGACGGGGTGCCGCCGCCGAGGGAGATTTGCGACGTTCTCGATGACTATGTGATCGGCCAGGATCACGCCAAGCGCGTCCTGTCGGTGGCCGTTCACAATCACTACAAACGGCTGAACCACAAAAGCAAGGCGGATGACGTCGAGCTGGCCAAGTCGAATATCCTTTTGATCGGGCCGACCGGATGCGGCAAGACCCTCTTGGCTCAGACTCTGGCGCGGATCATCGACGTGCCATTCACCATGGCCGATGCGACGACGCTGACCGAAGCCGGCTACGTCGGCGAGGATGTCGAGAACATCATCCTCAAACTTTTGCAGGCGGCCGATTACAACGTCGAGCGGGCCCAACGCGGCATCGTCTATATCGACGAGGTCGACAAGATCTCGCGCAAATCGGACAACCCTTCCATCACTCGGGACGTCTCGGGCGAGGGCGTGCAGCAAGCGCTCTTGAAAATCATGGAGGGCACCATCGCCTCGGTGCCGCCCCAGGGCGGGCGCAAACACCCGCAGCAGGAGTTCCTTCAGGTCGACACCACCAACATTTTGTTCGTTTGCGGGGGCGCGTTCTCGGGCCTGGAGAAAATCATTACGGCGCGGGGTCGGGGCTCGTCCATGGGCTTCGGCGCCAACGTGCGCGATCCCGACGACCGCCAGACCGGCGAGGTGCTGCGCGACGTCGAGCCAGAGGATCTCTTGAAGTTCGGCCTGATCCCGGAATTCATCGGCCGGCTGGCGGTCATCGCGACGCTTGAGGATTTGGACGAGCTGGCGATGGTCGAGATTTTGACCAAGCCCAGGAACGCCCTGATCAAACAATACCAGCGGCTGTTCGAGATGGAGGGGGTTCGCCTGGAATTCGCCGAAGACGCCCTCAAAACCATCGCCAGGAAGGCGATCGCCCGCAAGACAGGAGCCCGCGGCCTGCGTTCGATCCTGGAGGACATTCTCTTGGAATCCATGTTCGAGTTGCCCAGCATCGTCAACGTCGAGGAGGTCGTGATCAACCGCGAGGTGGCCGAGGGACGCGCCGAGCCACTGCGAATCTACGCCGATCGGCGGGGCGACGTCGGCAAAAGCGCCTGACCGGCAGCCCCCTTGACTGCCGGTCAGGGGGACGCCACCTTACATGTCGTTGGAATAATCGGCCGATCCGGCCGGCCCTTGGTTGGCGAGGCAGTATGCTCGAACTCGAACGCGGCGCCCTTTACCCTGTCCTGCCCTTACGCGACATCGTGGTCTTCCCCCACATGACCGTGCCTTTGTTCGTGGGCCGGGAGAAGTCGATCCGCGCCCTCGAGGACGTGATGAAGGATGACAAGCAGATCCTTCTGGTGACGCAGAAGAATGCCGCCCAGGACGATCCGAAGCCGGTCGACCTCTATTCCGTGGGCACGATCGGCACCGTGCTTCAACTCTTGAAGCTGCCCGACGGCACGGTCAAAGTCCTGGTCGAGGGCGGGCAGCGTACCCGCATCGAGCGCTTCACGGAAAATCGGGGGTTCTTCCAGGCCCACGCCTCGATCATTCCCGAAGAGGAAGGCGACCAGAAGGAAATCGAGGCGCTCTCGCGCACGATCGTGAGCCAGTTCGAGCAGTACATCAAGCTGAACCGGAAGATTCCGCCGGAAGTCCTGGTCTCGATCAATCAGATCGACGATTACAGCAAGCTCGCCGATACCATAGCCTCCCATATGAGCCTCAAGATTTCCGAGAAACAGAAGTTGCTCGAGAACCATAAGATCAGCAAGCGCCTGGAGAAACTCTACGGCTACATGGAAAGCGAGATCGGCGTCCTCAAGGTGGAGAAACGCGTCCGCAGCCGGGTCAAGCGGCAGATGGAGAAGACCCAGCGGGAGTACTACCTGAATGAGCAGCTCAAGGCGATTCAGAAGGAGCTCGGCGAAATAGAGGAGGGCCGGGACGAGATCGCCGAAATCGAGGAGCAAATCACCAAGACCAAGCTGAGCAAGGAAGCCCGTGAGAAGGCGCAGAGCGAGGTCAAGAAGCTCAGGTCGATGAGCCCCATGTCGGCGGAGGCTACGGTCGTCCGCAACTATCTCGACTGGCTTTTGAGCATTCCGTGGAACAAGCGCACCAAGACCAAGCGCGATATCAAGCGGGCCGAGGAAATCCTCAACGAGGATCACTACGCCCTCGAGAAGGTCAAGGAGCGCATCCTCGAATACCTTGCCGTGCAGCTGCGCATGCAGAAGCTCAAGGGGCCGATCCTGTGCCTGGTGGGGCCACCGGGCGTGGGCAAGACCTCGCTCGGCAGGTCGGTCGCCCGGGCCACGGGACGCAAGTTCGTCCGCATGTCCTTGGGCGGCATCCGCGACGAGGCCGAGATCCGCGGCCATCGCCGGACCTATATCGGCTCCATGCCGGGCAAGATCATCCAGGGCATGAAGAAGGCGAAAGCGTCGAACCCGCTGTTCCTCTTGGACGAGGTCGACAAGATCGGCGCGGACTGGCGGGGCGATCCCTCCTCGGCTCTGTTGGAGGTGCTCGATCCCGAGCAGAACTCCACCTTCCAGGACCATTACCTGGAGGTCGATTACGACCTCTCGGACGTCATGTTCATCACCACGGCGAACACGCTGAGGATACCGCCCGCCTTGATGGATCGCATGGAGATCATCCGCATCCCCGGCTACACCGAGGACGAGAAGGTAGAGATCGCGAAACGGCACCTGATCGCCAAGCAGATGAAACAACATGGGCTGAAGAAGGGTGAGTGGTCGATCTCCGACAACGCGCTTTTGGACATCATCCGCTACTACACGCGCGAGGCGGGCGTCAGGAACCTCGAGCGCGAGATCGCCAGTCTCAGCCGCAAGGCGATCAAGGAAATCGTTTCCCATAAGGTGAAGCGCATCGCCGTGACCCGCCGCAACCTGGAGAAATATTCCGGCGTCAAGCGGTATCGCTACGGCGAGGTGGAGCCCGAGGACCTGGTCGGCATCTCGACCGGCCTGGCCTGGACCGAGGTCGGCGGCGAGCTGCTGATGGTCGAGGCGGTGCTGCTCCCCGGCAAGGGCAGGGTGACGAGCACCGGCAAATTGGGCGATGTCATGCGGGAGTCGGTGCAGGCGGCGGAGAGCTATGTAAAATCGCGGGCCGTCAATTTCGGCATCAAGCCCACGGTGTTCGCGAAGAAGGACATCCACGTCCACATCCCCGAAGGCGCGACGCCGAAAGACGGGCCGTCGGCCGGTGTCGCCATGCTCGTCTCCATCGTTTCCGTGCTCACCGGTATCGCGGTGCGCCGGGAGGTCGCCATGACCGGCGAGATCACCCTTCGCGGTCGGATCCTGCCTGTCGGCGGGCTCAAGGAGAAATTGCTGGCGGCCTCAAGGGGCGGCCTCAAGACCGTGCTGATCCCAAGGGACAACGAGAAAGACCTGCCCGAGATCCCCGATAACATAAAGCGCGGCCTCGAGATCATTTCCACCGGCACCGTTGACGAGGTGCTTAAGGCAGCCCTCGTATCGCCCGTCGTGCCGATCGAATGGGACGAGGAGGCAGCAGAGGTCAAGCCGGTAGCCGCGCCGGATCGCGGCGAGGATGTCACCGGCGTCGTCACCCACTGAGCCGGGTGGACTCCTCAGATAACCCTCGAAAAGCGCATAAAAGGTGGGGAAAAGTTGTCGTCTCCAATTGACGGCGGGCTTTCAAGCGATTTAAACTGGCGACGCTCCGTTGAACGGAGGATCTTACATTGGTGAGTGAAGCTTGCTCCGTTAAGCGGCTGTTTCTAGTCGTTTTCATCTACCCGAATTCAAGAGGGGGGCCTCGAAGATGAATAAGAATGATCTTGTTTCTGCAGTGGCGTCGAGTGCCGGACTGTCCAAGGCTGATGCGGCGAAAGCCGTGGACGGCGTGCTGGACGCGGTTAGATCGGAGTTGAGAAGGGGTGGCGAAGTCCGGTTAGCCGGATTCGGAACTTTCAGCGTGGCGTTCCGTAAGGCCACCACGGGTCGGAACCCTCGTACCGGCGCGGTCATTCAGATCCCGGCCAAGAAGCAGCCGAAGTTCAGGGCCGGCAAAGGCTTGAAGCAAGCCGTCAACTAACGCCGCCCGGGATCGGGATTTGAGCCGGCCGCCGTCAGGCGGCCGGCCTTCCGCCGCTCGCCCTTGGAATCGGGGGCCGGCGATTTAAGTCGATGTCCGGCGACCAGGGGAACACCGGGGGCGATTAGCTCAGCCGGGAGAGCGTCTCGTTTACACCGAGAAGGTCGGCGGTTCGAGCCCGTCATCGCCCACCATTGCGGCGCTCGGCGCTCAGCTTTCGGCATTCGGCTTTCCCGCGCCTGCCGGGGGATGTGCGGCGTGCGGCAGGGCCGGTTTCCCGCGCCTGCCGGGGGATGTGCGGCGTGCGGCAGGACCGGCGGCGAATTGGCTGATCGCTGGGAGTTGGCTCCCGGTTGCTTGACACCCGCCTCAAGCGTGCATTACATCAACCCCGCCCGCACCGGGTTTCCTTGGGGGTGTAGCTCAGATTGGTTAGAGCGCCGGCCTGTCACGCCGGAGGCCACGGGTTCGAGTCCCGTCACTCCCGCCACTTTCCGGCTTCGCGAATGACGCACAACACGCGTTTTCCCGCCGGGCGCCACGGGGCGCCGGGCGCCGTATTTTGCGAACCAATCCGGTCTTTACCTTTGGCGCCGCCAAACCCTATTATAGGCCTCGGGATTGGCCCGCAAAGTCGGCGCTGGAAAAGGGATTCCACGCCGCTTGGGTCATGCCTCCGCCCGCGCCGCCGATGACCACGCAAGGGATGTCGTCATGGAAGAGCTCCTCCGGGAATACCTGCCGATATTGATGTTCGTGGGCATTGCCGTCGGCATCGCGGTGGCGCTCGTGGCGGCGTCTTACATCGCCGCCGTCCAGCGCCCCGATTCCGAAAAGCTTTCGGCCTATGAGTGCGGTTTCGAGGCCTTCACCGACGCGCGCAGCAAGTTCGACGTGCGCTACTATCTGGTCGCGATTCTTTTCATCGTGTTCGATCTGGAAGTTGCCTTCCTTTTTCCCTGGGCCATATCCCTGGGCAGGATCGGCACCTTCGGCTTCTGGTCGATGATCATCTTCCTCGCCGTCCTGACCATCGGTTTCATCTATGAGTGGAAAAAAGGAGCGTTGGAATGGGAGTAGATCCGAGCGTTCCGGCTGAGCCGCTGGCGGCGCCCGCGCCCCCCGGTCCCGAGCAGGACGCGCTCCTGAAAGCGGCGACCGGCGAGCTGGCGGACAAAGGCTTCATCGTCGCCCGGCTCGACAAGCTGGTGAGCTGGGCGCGCGCCGGGTCGCTCTGGCCGATGACGTTCGGGCTTGCCTGCTGTGCGATCGAGATGATGCACACCGCGGCCAGCCGCTACGACCTCGACCGCTTCGGCGCGTTGTTCCGGCCGAGCCCGCGCCAGTCCGACGTCATGATCGTGGCCGGCACCCTGTGCAACAAGATGGCGCCGGCGCTGCGCAAGGTTTACGACCAGATGGCCGAGCCCCGCTGGGTGATCTCCATGGGTTCATGCGCCAATGGCGGCGGCTATTATCACTACTCCTACTCGGTGGTCCGGGGCTGCGACCGCATCGTCCCGGTCGACATTTACGTCCCCGGCTGCCCGCCGACCGCCGAGGCCCTCCTGTACGGCATTCTGCAGCTGCAGAAGAAGATCAGGCGGACCAGCACCATCGCCCGGTAGCAGGACGCTTGCGGGCAAGGGACATGACCGAGGCGCTTCAGGACTTGGCGGACTACGTTCGCGCCGCCCTGCCCGAGGATGTGCGCGCGGCGGAGGTGAAGCTGGGCGAGCTCATCGTGACCGTCCGCCGCGAGACCATCGTCAAGGCGCTGACCTTCCTGCGCGACGACACCAACTGTCGGTTCAAGATGCTCGTGGACATCTGCGGCGTCGATTATCCGGAGCGGGACGAACGCTTCGAGGTTGTCTACAACCTGTTGAGTCTGACCCACAACCAGCGCATCCGGATCAAGGTAACGACCGATGAGACCACCCCGGTGCCCTCGGTGACGGGCGTCTTCTCTGCGGCCGGCTGGGCGGAGCGGGAGGCCTGGGACCTCTATGGCATCTTGTTCTCCGACCATCCCGACCTGAGGCGCATTCTTACCGACTACGGATTCGAGGGCCATCCCCTGCGCAAGGACTTTCCGCTGACCGGCTATGTCGAGGTGCGCTACGACGACGAGCAGAAACGCGTGGTCTATGAGCCGGTGAAACTCACGCAGGAGTTCCGCACCTTCGATTTCCTGAGCCCGTGGGAGGGGATCCAGGAGGTGCTCCCGGGCGACGAGAAGGCCGAGGACGACGAGAAGGCCGAGGACGACGCCTGATGCCCGAAGTCCAGATCAAGGACTTCATCATGAACTTCGGGCCCCAGCACCCGGCGGCGCACGGCGTGCTGCGCCTGGTGCTGGAAATGGACGGCGAGGTCGTCGACCGGGCCGATCCCCATATCGGGCTCCTGCACCGGGGAACCGAGAAGCTCATCGAGTACAAGACGTACTTGCAGGCGGTTCCCTATTTCGACCGGCTCGACTATGTCGCGCCGATGTGCCAGGAGCACGCCTTCGCGCTGGCGGTCGAGAAGCTCCTGGGCCTTGAGGCGCCGCCGCGCGCCCAGTATATCCGGGTGCTGTTTGCCGAAATCACCCGGCTCCTCAACCACCTGCTCAACATCGCGACCTTTGGGATGGATGTCGGCGCGATCACCCCGTTCCTGTGGGCCTTCGAGCAGCGCGAGCTGCTCATGGAGTTCTACGAGCGGGTCTCGGGCGCGCGCATGCATGCGGCCTATTTCCGCCCCGGGGGGGTCCATCAGGATTTGCCGGCGGGTCTGACCGACGACATCCATGGGTTCTGCGAGCGGTTCCCGAAGGTCATCGACGACATCGAGGTGCTTTTGACGGAGAATCGCATTTTCAAGCAGCGCACCGTCGACATCGGCGGGGCGACGGCGGAGGAGGCGATAGACTGGGGCTTCACCGGCCCCATGCTGCGCGCCGCCGGCGTGCCCTGGGACCTGCGCAAGGCCCAACCTTACGATGTCTATGAGGACATGGACTTCGACATTCCGGTCGGCAAGAACGGCGACTGCTACGACCGTTATCTGGTGCGCATCGAGGAAATGCGCCAAAGCGTCAAGATCATAAAACAGTGTCTGGAGAAGCTTCCCCCTGGGCCGATCAAGGTCAACGACCGCAAGATCGCGCCGCCGCCCAGGAGCGAAATGAAGCAGTCGATGGAGGCGCTGATCCATCACTTCAAGCTCTATACCGAGGGCTATCGCGTGCCGGCCGGCGAAACCTACACCGCGGTCGAAGCGCCGAAGGGCGAGTTCGGCGTCTACCTGGTCTCCGACGGCGGGAACATGCCCTACCGGTGCAAGATCCGCGGACCCAGTTTCGCCTTCCTGCAGGCGACGGATTTTCTGGCCAGGGGGCACATGTTGGCCGACGTGGCGGCGATCATCGGCGCCATGGACATCGTGTTCGGAGAGATCGACCGATGAGCGCGAACACCGTCGCCGTCGAGCCGCCGGAGCAGTTCAAATTCACCCCGGCAAACCGGAAGCGGGCCAAGGCCCTCATCGCCAAATACCCGGCCGGTCGCCAGGCCAGCGCCGTGGTCCCGCTTCTCGACCTGGCCCAGCGCCAGAATGGGGGCTGGCTGCCGCGCGCCGCCATCGAATATGTCGCCGCGCTTTTGGAGATGCCGGTCATCCGGGTGTGGGAGGTCGCCACCTTCTACACCATGCTCAACCTCAAGCCCGTAGGCCGGCATCTGGTCCAGCTGTGCACGACCACCCCGTGCTGGCTCATGGGCAGCGACGCGATCCTCGAGGCCTGCGAAAAGACCCTCGGGATCGGGCTCGGCCAGACCACCGAGGACGGCGCGTTCACGCTCGTCGAAGTGGAGTGCCTCGGCGCCTGTGCGAACGGGCCGATGATGCAGGTCAACGACGACTACTACGAAGACCTCGACCCGAAAAGCACCGCGGCCATCCTGGAAGCCCTCAGAGCGGGCGAGCGGCCGGCTCCCGGCTCTCAGGCCGGACGCCAGGCCTCGGCGCCGGCCCCGGGGCCGACCACGTTGACGGGCCTCGAAGGCACCGCAGGGGAGTCCTGATGCTCGACGACCGCGATCGCATCTTCACCAACCTTTACGGCCTCGAGGACTGGCGCTTGAAGGCGGCGCGGCGGCGTGGCGATTGGGACGGCACCGGGGATATCATCGCCAAGGGCCGGGACTGGATCATCCAGCAGGTCAAGGACTCGGGGCTCCGCGGCCGCGGCGGCGCGGGTTTTCCGACCGGGCTTAAATGGTCGTTCATGCCCAAGGAATCGGATGGCCGGCCCCACTATCTGGTGATCAATGCCGACGAAAGCGAACCCGGAACCTGCAAGGACCGCGACATCATGCGCCACGATCCCCACAAGCTGATCGAGGGCTCCTTGCTCGCCGGTTTCGCCATAGCCGCCCACGCCGGCTACATCTATATCCGCGGTGAGTTCCACGCCGAGGCCCAGCATCTCCAGGCGGCGATCGACGAGGCCTATGGGGCCGGGCTCATCGGCAAGAACGCCTGCGGCTCGGGCTGGGATTTCGAGCTCTACCTGCACCGCGGGGCCGGCGCCTATATCTGCGGCGAGGAAACCGGCTTGCTCGAGAGCCTCGAGGGCAAGAAGGGCATGCCGCGCCTCAAGCCCCCGTTCCCGGCGACGGCTGGCCTTTATGGCTGTCCCACCACAGTCAACAACGTCGAGACCCTCGCCATGGCGCCCGCCATCCTGCGCCGCGGCGCGGACTGGTTCGCCGGCCTCGGCCGGCCCGACAACACCGGCACCAAGATCTTTTGCATATCCGGCCACGTCAACCATCCGTGCAACGTCGAGGAGGAGATGGGCATCCCCCTCAAGAGGCTCATCGAGAAGCACGCCGGCGGGGTGCGCGGCGGTTGGAATAATCTGCTGGCGGTGATCCCCGGCGGGGCCTCGGTGCCGCTCATCCCGAAATCGATCTGCGACACCGTGCTCATGGATTTCGACAGCCTGGCCGAGGTCAAGTCGGGCCTCGGCACGGCGGCCGTCATCGTGATGGACGGCTCGACCGACATCATCAAGGCCGTCGCGCGGCTTTCGAAGTTCTTCATGCACGAGAGCTGCGGCCAGTGCACGCCGTGCCGCGAGGGCACCGGCTGGATGTGGCGGGTCATGGAGCGCTTGGCCGCCGGTGAGAGCGAGATCGAGGAGATCGACATGCTCCAGGAGGTGACCACTCAGGTCGAAGGCCACTGCATCTGCGCCCTGGGCGACGCCGCGGCCTGGCCGGTCCAGGGCCTGATTCGCCATTTCCGGCCGGAGATGGAGCGGCGCATCCTGGAGCGCAGGAAGTCTGCCGAGGCGCAGGCGGCGTAGGGGCACGGCATGGTCAAGATGGCCATCGACGGCAGGGAGGTCGAGGTCGAGCCCGGCGTGACCGTGCTCCAGGCCTGCCAGTCCCTCGGCATCGAGATTCCCCACTTCTGCTATCACGAGCGGCTGTCGATCGCCGGCAATTGCCGCATGTGCCTGGTGGAGATGGAGAAATCGCCCAAGCCCATCGCCTCCTGCGCCATGCAGGTGGCCGACGGCATGGTCATCCACACCAACTCCGAGATGGCGGTGAAGGCGCGCCGGGGGGTGATGGAGTTCCTCTTGATCAACCATCCCCTCGACTGCCCGATCTGCGACCAGGGCGGCGAGTGCGACCTGCAGGACCAGGCCATGGTCTTCGGCGCCGGCCGCAGCCGCTATGTGGAACACAAGCGCGCGGTCAAGGACAAGGACATGGGGCCGCTCGTAAAGACCTTCATGACCCGCTGCATTCACTGCACCCGCTGCATCCGCTTCGCCACCGAGATCGCCGGCGTGGAGGAGCTGGGCGCGGTGGGGCGCGGCGAGGACATGGAGGTCACCACCTATCTGGAGCAGTCGCTGCGCTCGGAGCTCTCGGGCAACGTCATCGATCTGTGCCCGGTCGGCGCGCTGACCTCCAAGCCCTATGCCTTCATCGCCCGGCCGTGGGAGCTGAGCAAGACCGAGTCGATCGATGTCATGGACGCGGTCGGCAGCAACATCCGCATCGACACCCGCGGCTCGGAGGTCATGCGCATCCTGCCGCTCTTGAACGAGGACATCAACGAGGAGTGGATTTCCGACAAGACCCGCTTCGCCTGCGACGGCTTGCGTTGCCAGCGCCTCGACCGGCCCTATGCGCGGCGTGACGGCAGGCTCGAGCCGGCCACGTGGGCCGCGGCTTTTGCCGCCGTCGCCGGGCGGGTCAAGGGTCTTGACGGGGCCAGGATCGCCGCCATCGCGGGCGACCTCGCCGACGCCGAGGCCATGGTCGCGCTCAAGGACCTTATGGCGGGGCTCGGCTCGCCCAACATCGACTGCCGCCAGGACGGGGCGAAGCTGGATGCCACGGTCCGCGCCGGGTATCTCTTCAACACCACCATCGCCGGTATCGAGGCGGCCGACGCGTGTCTGCTGATCGGCACCAACCCGCGCTGGGAGGCGCCGCTCATCAACGCGCGCTTGAGGAAGCGCTGGCTCATGGGCGGCTTCGAGGTCGGCGTGATCGGACCCAAGGTCGATCTCACCTACCGTTATGAATATCTGGGCGCGGGGCCCGAGACGCTCGCCGAGGTCGCCGGCGGAGCCCACGCCTTCGCCAAGGTCTTGGAAAAGGCCGAGCGGCCCATGCTGATCCTGGGCCAGGGCGCGCTGGCGCGGCCCGACGGTGGGGCGGTGTTGGGCGCCGCGCGCCGGCTCGCGGAGGCCTTCGGCATGGTGCGTCCGTCCGGGAACGGAGCGTCGCGCTGGAACGGCTTCAACGTGCTGCACACCGCGGCGGCGCGGGTCGGCGGGCTCGATCTGGGCCTGGTGCCGGACGAGGGCGGACGGGACGTGGCCGGCATCCTCGACGGCGCGGCGGCCGGCGAGATCGAGGTCGTCTACCTTCTGGGCGCCGACGAGATCGACATGGACCGTCTGGGCCAGGCCTTTGTCATCTACCAGGGCCATCACGGCGATGCCGGGGCGCACCGCGCCGACGTGATCTTGCCGGGCGCCGCCTTCACCGAGAAGGACGCGACCTACGTCAACACCGAGGGACGCGTCCAACGCGCCCGGCTCGCGGCCTTCCCGCCAGGCGAGGCACGGGAGGACTGGAAGATCCTGAGGGCGTTGTCGGAAGCGCTGGGCGCGAAGCTGCCCTACGATAACCTGGGCGAGGTGCGGGCCCGCCTGGCCGAGGTCAATCCGGGCTTGGCGGCGGTGGACCGGACGGAGTCGGCGCCCTGGGGTGAATTCGGGACGGACGGCGAGACCGACCCCGCCCCGTTCGTCCCGCCCATCGACAACTTCTACATGACCGACTCCATAAGCCGCTCATCCGAGACCATGGCCAAGTGCGCCGAAGCCTTCCTCGGCCCGCGGCGGGAGAAGGCCGATGGTTGACTTGTGGCAAGGCTATGCCTGGCCGGG
Source organism: Pseudomonadota bacterium (assembly GCA_022571365.1). Classification (GTDB taxonomy): domain Bacteria; phylum Pseudomonadota; class Alphaproteobacteria; genus JACZXZ01. The sequence continues at coordinate 64,408 of JACZXZ010000003.1, forward strand.
CCTCGTCATCGTCGCCCAGATCTTCGCGATCCTGGTGCCGCTGCTTTTGACGGTGGCCTACCTGACTTATGCCGAGCGCAAGGTCATCGCCGCCATGCAGATGCGCAAGGGGCCGAACGTGGTCGGCCCCTTCGGCCTGCTCCAACCCGTCGCCGACGGCATCAAGCTTCTGTTCAAGGAAACCGTGATCCCGAGCGGCGCCAACCGGGTGGTTTTCATCGCCGCGCCGGTGGTGACTTTCGTTCTGAGCTTGATCGGCTGGGCCGTGATCCCGTTCGATTTCGGCGTGGTGCTGTCCGACATCAATGTCGGAATCCTGTACCTGTTCGCGATTTCCTCGCTCGGCGTTTACGGCGTCATCATGGCCGGGTGGGCGAGCAACTCGAAATACGCGTTCCTGGGCGCGCTCAGATCCGCCGCGCAAATGGTGTCTTATGAGATCGCCATCGGTTTCGTCATCATCACCGTGCTGTTGTGCGTGGGGTCGCTCAATCTCACCGATATCGTGCTGGCGCAGAAGGATTTGTGGTTCGCCATCCCGCTGTTGCCGATGTTCGTGATCTTCTTCATCTCGGCGCTGGCCGAGACCAACCGGGCGCCGTTCGACCTGCCGGAGGCCGAGGCCGAGCTGGTCGCCGGCTACAGCGTGGAATATTCATCGCTGACCTTCGCGCTGTTCTTTCTCGGCGAGTACGCCAACATGATCCTGATGAGCGCCTTGACCGTGATCCTGTTCCTCGGCGGCTGGCTGCCGCCCCTGGACGTGGCGCCGTTCAATTGGATTCCCGGACCGGTCTGGTTCGCCGTCAAGATCGCCGGGCTGCTGTTCCTGTTCCTGTGGGTCCGGGCGACCTTCCCGCGCTACCGTTATGACCAGCTCATGCGGCTCGGCTGGAAGGTGTTTCTGCCGGCCTCGCTGTTCTGGGTCGTGTTGACCGCCGGCGTGCTCGTGGCGACCGGTTGGGCGCCGGTCTGAGGCGCGGAGAGAAAGGGCTTGCCATGACCCGGCCTCAAACTATGTTAGGCGCCGCCGCCCGGGCCGCGGCGGAGGGAGGGTGGTGAGATGACCGTTCTGGACCGCAGCGCGCGGACCCTGTTTCTCACCGAGCTGCTCTCGGGCCTGGCGTTGACCCTGCGCTACTTTTTCAAGCCCAAGGTCACGCTCAACTATCCCTTCGAGAAGGGGCCGCTGTCCCCGCGCTTCAAAGGCGAGCATGTGCTCAGGCGCTATCCCAACGGCGAGGAGCGCTGCATCGCCTGCAAGCTGTGCGAGGCCATCTGCCCGGCCCTCGCCATCACCATCGAGTCCGAGCCCCGCGCGGACGGCAGCCGTCGCGCCACCCGCTACGACATCGACATGACCAAGTGCATCTACTGCGGCTTTTGCCAGGAATCCTGCCCGGTGGACGCCATCGTCGAGGGGCCTAATTTCGAGTTCTCCACCGAAACTCGGGAGGAGCTCCTGTACGACAAGGAAAAGCTGCTTGCCAACGGCGACCGGTGGGAGACCGAGATCGCCGCCAACCTCGCGGCCGACATGCCGTACCGGTGAGCCGCGAATCGTCCGGGAAGATGGCGGCGTGATCGTCCAGGCGCTCACCTTCTACCTGTTCGCCGGCATCACGGTGGCCGCGGGCGTGATGGTGGTTTCCGCCCGCAACCCGGTCCATTCGGTGCTCTTCCTGATTCTGGCTTTCCTCAACTCGGCCGGGCTGTTCGTGCTGATGGGCGCCGAGTTTCTGGCGATGGTCCTGGTCGTGGTCTACGTCGGCGCCGTGGCCGTGTTGTTCCTGTTCGTGGTGATGATGCTCGACATCAACTTTGTCGAGCTGCGGCAGGGCTTTCTCCAGTATCTTCCCATCGGCGGGCTGATCGGGCTCATCCTCCTGGTCGAGCTCGTCCTCGTCATCGGCGCTTGGGTGGTGGCGCCCGATGCCGCCGCCACTATCGCCGAGCCGATGCCCGCGCCGGAGCGGATGACCAACACCCACGCGCTCGGGCTCATTCTCTATACCCGATACGTCTACCTGTTCCAGATAGCGGGGCTGATTCTGCTGGTCGCCATGGTGGGCGCGATCGTGCTGACCCTGCGCGGGCGCGAGGGCGTGCGCAAGCAGAGGATCGCGGCGCAGGTCCGCGGGCGCCGCGAGGAGCGGGTCGAGCTCAAGAAGGTTCCGACCCGCGGAGGCATCTGAATGCTGGACATTGGCCTGGCCCATTACCTGACGGTGGCGGCGATCCTGTTTACCCTGGGGATCTTCGGCGTTTTCCTCAATCGCAAGAACGTCATCATCATCCTGATGTCGATCGAGCTCATGCTGCTCGCCGTCGCCATCAACCTGATCGCCTTCTCGGCCTATCTCCAGGACATGGTGGGCCAGATCTTCGCCATGTTCGTGCTCACCGTGGCGGCGGCCGAGGCGGCCATCGGCCTCGCCATCCTGGTGGTCTATTTCCGCAACCGCGGGACCATCGCGGTCGAGGACATCAACGTGATGAAGGGTTAGTCCCCACTTGCATGGAGACGTTGAGTCATGACGGCCGTCTCGAAGGATGAGGCGCGCTCCCCGAGTTCTCGGCGGCGCGTCCTAGGCCCGGGATGATCTACGTCGCCGTCGTCCTTCTGCCGCTTGCCGGCGCCGCCATCGCCGGCCTGTCCGGGCCGTGGATCCGCGACCGCGGGGCTCAGGTCGTCTCCTGCGGATCGGTCTCCTTGTCGGCCTTGTTGTCGATCTTCATATTCTACGACGTGGCCATCGGCGGTAATGCGCGGGTCATCGAGCTCTTCACCTGGTTCGATTCCGGCGACCTCAAGGCCTCGTGGGCGTTGAAGTTCGACACTTTGAGCGCGGTCATGGTCCTGACCGTCAGCATGGTGTCGGCCTGGATCCACATCTATGCCATCGGCTACATGGCCGGCGATCCGGGCATCCCGAGATTCTTCGCCTATTTGAACCTGTTCACCTTCTTCATGCTGATCCTGGTGACGGCCGAGAATTTCCTCCAGCTGTTCTTCGGCTGGGAGGGCGTGGGGCTGCTCTCGTATCTTTTGATCGGCTTCTGGTACGACCGGCCCGCGGCCAACGCCGCGTCGATCAAGGCGTTCATCGTCAACCGGGTGGGCGACTTCGGCTTTACCCTCGGGATCTTGGGCGTCTTCGTCCTGTTCGGCAGCCTGAGCTTTGATCTCGTGTTCGCGGCGGTTCCGGACAAGGTCGGCACGACGCTCAACTTCCTGGGCATGGAGATCGACGCGCTGACGCTGGTGTGCCTGCTCTTGTTCATGGGCGCCATGGGCAAGTCCGCGCAGATTCTCCTGCACACCTGGCTGCCCGACGCCATGGAGGGCCCGACGCCGGTCTCGGCGCTGATCCACGCCGCGACCATGGTGACCGCCGGCGTGTTTCTGGTCGTCCGCCTCTCGCCCATGTTCGAGTACGCGCCGATAGCGCTCGCGGTGGTCGCCGTCATCGGCGCCACCACCGCGCTCGTCACCGCGACCATCGGCCTGGTCCAAAACGACATCAAGCGGGTCATCGCCTATTCCACCTGTAGCCAGCTTGGCTACATGTTCTTCGCCGTCGGCGTCTCGGCCTATCCGGCCGCCATTTTCCACCTGGTGACCCACGCCTACTTCAAGGCGCTGTTGTTCCTGGGATCCGGCTCGGTCATCCACGCCCTGGCGGGTGAGCAGGACATGCGGAAGATGGGCGGGATGTGGCGGAAGCTGCCGGTGACCTATGCGGTGATGTGGATCGGCGGCCTGGCGCTGGCCGGCGTCGGCATCCCCTTTTTCATCGGCTTTGCCGGCTATTACTCCAAGGACATCATCCTCGGGGCCGCCTGGGGCGCCCACAGCTGGGTCGGCACGTACGCGTTCTGGCTCGGCATCGCGACCGCCGTCCTGACCGCCTTCTACTCCTGGCGGCTCTTATTCCTGACTTTCCACGGCAGCCCCCGGGCGGACGCCCGGGTCATGGCGCAGGTCCGCGAAGCGCCCAAGGTGATGACCATTCCGCTTGGCTTCCTGGCGCTCGGCGCCGTCGTCTCGGGCGGCATCGCCTATAGCGCTTTCGTCGGCGAGGGGATGGCCGCGTTCTGGGGCGACTCGATCCTGATACTGGATAGCAACACCGCCCTCCTCGAGGCCCATCAGGCGCCGCCCTGGGTGGTCGTGCTGCCGACCGTCATGGCCGTCGCCGGCATCGCCATCGCCTGGCTCATGTATATCCGCCGGCCGGAGCTGCCGCGCCGGCTCGCCGGGCGCTTTCGGGCGGTCTACCTGCTGCTTTACAGGAAGTGGTATTTCGACGAGATCTACGACCGGCTGTTCGTGTTCCCGGCCAACGATCTGGGCCGCGGCTTTTGGCATTCGGGCGACGGCGCGGTGATCGACGGCGTCGGCCCCGACGGGATCGCTCGGGCGGCGCTGAATCTCGCGCGCCGGGCGGGCCGGCTGCAGACCGGCTACGTCTATCACTATGCCTTTGCCATGCTGATCGGCGTGGTCGCCTTCGTCACCTGGTATCTCTACGCTCGGGCCGGGTGAGGCGATGGAAGGTTGGCCCATCCTGAGCCTCATCACGTTCCTGCCGCTGGCGGGCGCGGCCTTCATCATGGTGATCCGGGGCGAGCCGGAAGTGGTGGCCCAGAACGCCCGCAGCGTCGCGCTCTGGACCTCGCTCATCACCCTCGCCCTGTCGCTCCTCATCTGGATCAATTTCGACACCACGACGGCCGCCTTCCAGTTCGAGGAGAAGGCGGCGTGGATGCCCGAGTTCAACATCAGCTATCACATGGGCGTCGACGGCATCTCCATGCTGTTCGTGCTGCTGTCCACCTTGCTCATCCCGATCTGCGTGCTGGCCAGCTGGGCGGCGATCCAGACCCGGGTCAAGGAGTACATGATCGCCTTCCTGGTGCTCGAGACGTTCTTGATCGGCACCTTCTGCGCCCTCGATCTCGTGACCTTCTACATGTTCTTCGAGGGCGTGCTGATCCCGATGTTCATCATCATCGGGGTGTGGGGCGGGCCCCGGCGGGTCTACTCGGCCTTCAAGTTCTTCCTCTTCACCCTGACCGGCTCGGTGCTGATGCTGCTGGCGATCCTGTTCATCTATTTCGAGACCGGCACCACCGACATCCCGACCATCATGCGCTACACCTTCGCCCCGGAGATTCAGACCTGGCTGTGGCTGGCGTTCTTCGCCTCCTTCGCGATCAAGCTGCCCATGTGGCCGATGCACACGTGGCTGCCCGACGCCCATGTCGAGGCGCCGACCGCGGGTTCGGTCGTGCTTGCCGCCGTGTTGCTGAAGTTCGGCGCCTACGGCTTCCTGCGCTTCTCGCTGCCCATGTTCCCCGAGGCTTCGGTCTTCTTCACGCCGTTCATCTACTCCCTCAGCATCGTGGCCATCATCTACACCTCGCTGGTGGCGCTCGCGCAGGAGGACATGAAGAAGCTGATCGCCTATTCCTCGGTGGCGCATATGGGCTTCGTCACCATCGGCATCTTCACCGCGACCACCCAGGGGATCGAGGGCGCGCTGATTCAGATGCTGAGCCACGGCGTCATATCGGCCGCGCTGTTCCTGATCGTCGGCGTGGTCTACGACCGCATGCATTCGCATTTGATTGAGACCTACGGCGGGCTGGTACACCGCATGCCGGTCTACGCCGTGGTGTTCATGGTGTTCGTGCTGGCCGCGGTGGGCCTGCCCGGAACCAGCGGCTTCGTCGGCGAGTTCCTGATCCTGATCGGCGTGTTCCAGGTCAACAGCTGGGTCGCGGTCCTGGCCACGACCGGCATCATCCTGAGCGTGGTCTACATGCTGTGGCTCTACCGCCGGGTGATCTTCGGCGAGCTGGTCAAGGAAGAGCTCATGCACATCATGGACCTGAACCGGCGCGAGATGGTGGTGTTCGCGCCCTTGATCGGCGTGGTGCTGTGGATGGGCATCTATCCGTCCTCCTTCCTCGACGTGATGCACGTCTCGGTGGCCAATCTGATCGACCACTACGAGGTCGCCCGGGCGGCCTCCGAAGGGGCGGCCTCCGAAGGGGCGGCCTTTCTGGCGGCCCGCTAGGGTGGGGTGAGATCGATGCCTGTGGCCGTACCGGAGCTGATGCCCGCCCTGCCGGAGATCTTCCTGGCCTCGGCGGCCATGGCGCTGATAATGTTCGGGGCGTTCCGCGGCGAGGACTCGACCCGGACGGTCTCGTGGCTTGCCGTGCTGGCCCTGGTGGTCGCGGCGATTGCGGTGCCGGTCGTGACCCAGAGCCGGGTCACCACCTTCGCCGGGCTGTTCGTCACCGATGCCTTCGCCGTATTCATGAAGGAGCTCATCCTCTTGGGCTCGGCGCTCGCCATCATCATGTCCATGGGTTTCAACGAGCGCGAGAAGATCGCGCGCTTCGAATATCCGATTCTGTTCTTGTTCGCCACCCTGGGCATGATGCTGATGGTGTCGGCGAACGACCTGATCGCGCTCTATCTCGGCATCGAGCTGCAAAGCCTGTCGCTCTACGTGCTCGCCGCGTTCCGCCGTGACACCGTGCGCTCGAGCGAGGCGGGCCTCAAATACTTCGTCCTCGGCGCGCTGTCCTCGGGCATGTTGCTCTATGGCTGCTCGATGATTTACGGCTTCACCGGCACCACGCGCTTCGACGTGCTGGCGGCGATGTTCGCCGGCGTGGACGGGGCCGAGGTGTCGGTCGGCCTCATCATCGGCCTGGTGTTCCTCGTCGCCGGCCTCGCCTTCAAGGTGGCGGCGGTGCCGTTCCACATGTGGATACCGGACGTCTACGAGGGGGCGCCGACCCCGGTCACCGCATTTTTCGCCGCCGCCCCCAAAATCGCGGCCATGGCGCTGTTCATCCGCGTGCTGATCGGACCGTTCGGCGACCTGGCCGACCAGTGGCGGCAGATCATCATCTTCATCTCCATCGCTTCCATGATCCTGGGGGCGTTGGCCGCCATCAACCAGACCAACATCAAGCGCCTGATGGCTTACAGCGCGATCGGCCATGTCGGTTACGCCTTGGTCGGCCTTGCCGCCGGCGGCGAGATCGGCGTGCGCGGCGTCCTGATTTATATGGCGATCTATCTGGCCATGGTCCTCGGCACCTTCTGCTGCATCCTGTGCATGCGCGTCCACGGCCGCATGGTCGAAGGGATCGACGATCTCGCCGGGCTGTCCAAGACCCATCCGATGGTCGCCCTGGCGCTCGCCATCTTCATGTTCTCGATGTCCGGCATCCCTCCGCTCGCCGGGTTTTTCGCCAAGATTTACGTGTTCTTCGCGGCGATCCAGGCGGGGCTCTACACGCTCGCCGTCATCGGCGTCCTGTCCAGCGTCGTCGCGGCCTTTTATTACCTGCGCATCGTCAAACTCATGTATTTCGACGAGCCGGTCGAGGCCTTCGACCGGCCGATCGAGCGCGGGATGGGCGTGATCCTGGCCGGCACCGGTGTCTTTACGCTGTTCTTCTTCGCCTATCCGGGCCCGGTTCTGAACAGCGCCGCGGCGGCGGCGGCGGCGTTGTTTGCAGGATGAGGCGGGGGTCGCGATGAGCCGGGCGCCGAAGCTGCCTCGGAACGTGGTGGCCCTCGACAGTGTCGACAGCACCAACGCCGAGGCCGGCCGCCTGGCCGCGGCCGGGGCGGCGGACGGCACCCTGGTCTGGGCCCGGCAGCAGACCGCAGGCTACGGCCGCCGGGGCCGGGCGTGGGTCTCGCCCCCCGGCAATCTGTACTGCTCGCTGATCCTGCGTCCCGACTGCCCGCCGATCCGGGCGGCGCAACTGGGCTTTGTCGCCGCCCTGGCCCTGGCCGAGGCCCTGGACGACATCCTGCCGCCGGCGAGCGAGCTTGCCTTCAAATGGCCGAACGATATCCTCATCAACCGCCGCAAGGTGGCGGGAATCCTGCTCGAGTCGTCCTCGGGCGAGACCGGCGACCTCGACTGGCTGATCCTGGGCCTGGGCGTGAACATCGAGAGCTTCCCCGATGGGGTCGAGTTTCCCGCGACCAGCCTCAAGGCCGAGGGCTGTAGAGGGGCGTCGGTGGTCGCGTTGCTGGAGGCCTATGGCCGCTGTTTTCAAGCCTGGAGCGAGCGCTGGCGCGGTCAAGGTTTCGAGCCGGTGCGGGCGGCCTGGTTCGGCCGCGCCGTAGGCGTTGGCGAGGCCATCGAGGTGCGGCTTCCGGCCGAGACCTTGAGGGGCCGGTTCGCCGAGCTGGATGCGGGCGGGGCGCTGGTCATGGAACTCGAGGACGGGCGCCGCCGCACCGTGACCGCGGCGGACGTATTCGCACCCGCGGCTTGAGCGAAGCCATGTTGCTGGCCATCGATTCCGGGAACACCAACATCGTCTTCGCCGTCTATGACGGGGACGAGCGGCGCGGCGAGTGGCGCAGTTCGGCCGATCCCAGCCGAACCGCCGACGAATACGCGGTCTGGCTGACCCAGTTGATGGCGCTCGAAGGCCTGACCCGCGACGACATCTCGGACACGATTATCGCCAACGTCGTGCCGGCGGCCGCCTACAGCCTGAGGGCCCTGTGCCGGGATTACTTCACGAGCGAGCCGCTGGTCGTCGGCGAGCCGGGGGTGGAGCTTGGCGTCGAGGCATTGGTCGACCATCCCGAGGAGGTGGGCGCCGACCGGCTGGTCAACACGGTAGGGGCTTACCAGCGCCATGGCGGTCCGCTCATCGTCATCGATTTCGGCACCGCGACCACGTTCGACATCATCGACGATGAAGGCAACTACTACGGCGGCGTGATCGCGCCGGGCATCAACCTGTCCCTGGAGGCCCTCCACGTGGCGGCGGCGAAACTGCCCCGGATCGCGGTCAAGCAGCCTGAGCGCGTGATCGGCAAGGCCACCGTTCCGGCCATGCAGTCGGGGGTTTTCTGGGGCTATATCGGGCTGATCGAAAGTATCGTCAGACGCATCGCCGAGGAATACGGCGCCGAGATGAAAGTTGTCGCGACCGGCGGCTTGGCCCCGTTGTTCGCCGAGGCCACCGAGGCCATCGACCAGCTCGATCCGGAGCTGACCATGCGGGGGCTTTTGGAAATCTACCGCCGCAACCAGCCGTCATGACCAAAGCCAAGGCCGCCCGCGCCGCCGCCGCCAGGGAGCTCCTGTTCCTGCCCCTGGGCGGCGCCGGCGAGATCGGCATGAACCTCAGTCTGTACGGCTGCGGCGGCAAGTGGCTGATGGTCGACCTGGGCATCACCTTTGCCGGCGAGGTGATGCCGGGCGTCGAGGTCCTGATGCCCGATCCGGCCTTTATCGTCGAGCGCCGCGACGACCTTTTGGGCCTGGTGCTGACCCACGCCCATGAGGACCATCTCGGGGCGGTGCCCTATTTGTGGCCGCGCCTCGAATGCCCGGTCTACGCCAGCCCGTTCACCGCCGCGGTGCTGCGCCCCAAGCTGTTCGAGGCCGGCCTCGCGGATCAGGTGGATATTACCGAAGTGCCCGTGGGCGGGGCTTTCGAGCTCGGCCCCTTCGCCCTGGAGTTCGTCACGCTGACCCATTCGATTCCCGAGTCGGCGGCGCTCATCATCCGCACCCCGGCGGGCGTCGTTCTCCACACCGGCGACTGGAAGCTGGATCCCGATCCCCTGGTCGGGCCGGTCTCCGACGAGGCCGCGCTCAACCGCCTGGGCGAGGAGGGCGTGCTCGCCATGATCTGCGATTCGACCAACGCGCTTCGGCCCGGCGAGTCCGGCTCGGAAGCGGCGCTCAGAGAGAGCCTCATCGAGCTCGTGGGACGCGCCAAGGAACGGGTCGTCATCGCTTGCTTTGCCAGCAATGTCGCCCGGCTTGCGACCGTCGCGGCGGCCGCCGCCGCCCACGGCCGTCACGCCGCCCTCGTCGGCCGCTCGCTGTGGCGGATTTACGAGGCGGCGCGGGAGACCGGCTATCTGAGCGAGGTCGCCTTCCTGAACGACCGCGACGCCGGCTCGCTGCCGCGCGATAAGGTCCTGCTCGCCTGCACCGGCAGCCAGGGCGAGCCGCGCTCGGCGCTGGCCCGGATCGTCGCCGGCGACCATCCCCATGTCGCGCTCGATCCGGGCGATACCGTCATCTTCTCCTCACGCATCATCCCCGGCAACGAGCGGGTGATTTTCCGCTTGCAGAACCAGCTCGTCGGGCTCGGCGTCGAGGTGATTTCGGAGCGGACCCATTTCGTCCACGTCTCCGGCCATCCCAACCAGGACGAGCTCAGGCGCATGTACCAGTGGGTCCGGCCCGAGGTTGCGGTGCCGGTCCACGGCGAGCGGCGCCATCTTGCCGCCCACGCCGAGCTGGCCCGCGCCTGCCAGGTGCCGCAGGTCGTGGCCGTCGAGAACGGATCGCTCTTGCGCCTGGCGCCGGGCCGGGCGGAGATCGTGGAGCAGGTGGAGACCGGCCGGCTCGCCCTCGACGGCACCAAGCTCATTCCGGTCGACGGCGCCGTGCTCAAGAGCCGCTACCGGATGGCCCGCAATGGGGTGGCGGTGGCGACCCTGGTGCTGGACGGCGGCGGCCGGTTGGCGGCGGATCCGCAGCTCACGGTCCACGGCCTGTTGGAGGCGGAAGGCGAGGATGAGATCAAGGCCGAAGTCATCGCGGCCATCCGCCGGGCGGTGGA
>JACZXZ010000090.1 GCA_022571365.1 Pseudomonadota bacterium
CCAGGTTGTAATGGGCGTGGGCGTAGTTCGGGTCGAGCGCGAGTGAGCGCTGGTAGCTTTGAACGGCGTCGTCGAACCGCTCGGCGGCGCGGTAGGCTTCGCCCAGATGGTAGTGATAGAGCGGAGCCTCGGCATTCGAGGCGATGGCCCTGGTGATCAAATCGATGGCGATGTTGTGCTCGCCGATCTGATGGGCGAGCACACCCATCAGATGCAAGGCGTCGGCGTGGTCGCGCCGGACTTCCAGGATCTGCCGGTACAGGGCTTCGGCCTGGCGCAGGCGCCCGGCCCGGTGATGCTGGATGGCGGCCTTGAGCGCCGTCTCGATGTCGAATCCCTCCTTCGCCGAGGCGACGAAGGGTCCGGCCTGATTTGCCCCTTTGCCCTCGGGGCGGCCTTGTTTGCGGTTGGAGTGAGACACTTCGATCGGCTTGAAAACGTCCCTAATTCAACGCGAGTGCTTGTTTGAGAGGATCGAGGTATTTCTCGTAGTGCCGCCAACGGCCGACCGACGAGCGATAGACCGGCTGGCGCGCCTGCCAGAAACTGGCTGTGTCGATCGGGCGGTCATGCTTGTGGAAGGCCAGGCACGCGTCATTCCACTCCAGTCCCAGGAAGTCGACGATTCGACGGGTTACGCCCTCTTGGTCCGCGACCAGGTCTTCGTACCACAGCTCGATCATCGGCACCTTGAGAACACCCCGCCAATGGTCCATCAGCCGCTCATATTGCCGGTGGTAGAGGCCGAGGCTCTCCAGATCATGCGCATAGCTGATCGGGCGGGTAAAGTTTTGGAAATAGCAGGACAGGCAGGTGTCCAGGGGGTCGCGCCGGCAGTGGATGATGCGCGCCTTGGGCAAAAGCAGGGCGATCATGCCCAAACGCAGGAAGTTGTTGGGCATCTTGTCGGTGATTCGAAGGGCCTTGGCCGAGAGGCCGCGAAGGCGGGCAAGGTAGTCTTTCACGAGCCTGTGGGCCGAGTCCCGGTCAATGAGGGCGGCGCACGCGGGATAGGGAGTGTCGGTTCCAAGGACCGCCGGCAGGGCTTTCACGATGCGGTCGATGTCGTCGCGCTCGCCGGCGCCGAAGGCTTGGGGATGGCTGGCGATGATCTGCTCGACCAGCGTGGTGCCGGAGCGGGCCATGCCGACGATGAAGACGGGAAGCTCGGAGTCGCTTCCGACCGCGCGCTTTTGCTCGAAAAACGCGTGCCCGAATGTCGCGATCAGCCTGTCCACATACGCGGAAAACCCTTCGGCGTCGAATTTGAGCTCCCTGCCCTTCAGCCCGTTGGCCAGCCGGTGATGGGCGAGGGTCTTGGCCTTCAGCTCGTTGGCCAGCCGGTAATGGGTGAACGCCTTGTCATAGGCGCCCTGATTGTGATGGGTCTCGGCCAGGGCGAAGTGCAGATGGGCGCGCTCTTCCGCGGGCACGTCCGCGCGCTCCAAAATAGCTTCGATGCGCTCTATTTCCTGGGTTCTTGTCCCTGCGTTTCTGGTGGGCGCCATGAGCGCCAGGTAATAATGCGCCACGCCCAGCTCCGGCTTGAGCGCGATCGCCCGGCGGTGACACTCGGCCGCTTCCTCGAACCGGCCCTGTCCCTGGAGGTGGACGCCGATGCTGAGATGCGCTTCGGCGAGAGTGGGCTGGAGCGCACGGGCTTGCTTGAAACGCTTCACGGCCTCCTCGGGCCTGCCCTGCTCCGTCAGGCAAAGACCCAGGTCGTAGTGAAACTCGGCCCGGTCGGGATCGATCTTCAACGCCTGCCGGTGGCACGCGGCGGCGTCGGCGAACCGGTCGAGCGCGGCCAGGGCCTGGCCCAGCCGATAGTGTGCCTCGGCGTTATCCGGCTGTCTTGCGATCACCTGCCGCAGGTGGAAAATCGCTTCCTCCCGCCGGTGCCGTTCGGTCAGGGCGCCGGCCAGGTTGAAGTGCGCTTCCACCAGGTCGGGGTTGAGTTCCAGCGCCCGTTCATAGCTCCCGATCGCCTCTTCGACCGCGCCCCGTTGCCTGAGGGCGCAGGCCAGGTTGTAGTGCGCTTCCGGGGCGTCCGGCTCGATCGTCAGGGCTTGCCGGTAGGCGGCGATCGCCGCCTCGGCCTGGCCCTGGGCCATCAGCGCTGCACCGAGATTGTAACAGGTTCCCGCGCTGATCGGCTGGATGGCCAGCGCCTGGCGGTAGTGCAAGACCGCTTCATCGAACTTGTCCTGGGCGCGATAGGCCTCGCCCATGTTGTTGTGATAGACGGCGACTTGGCCGCTCGCCGCGATCGCCTTGCCGATCAGATCGATGGCCTCGGCCGGCCGGCCGGCGTGGTGGGCGGCGACGCCCAGGAGGTGCAGCGCGTCGGCGTGGCGGGGCTGGACCTCGAGCACGCGCCGGTAGATGGCCTCGGCCTCGCGCAAGCCGGCCGCCTGATGAAGCCGGAGGGCGGTGGCCATATGGGTTTCAACGCGGTTTCAACGCGCGCGAATGAACGCGACATGGGTTGGGTGGTTAGGGACCTAGTGCTTCACGATCCCGCGATGCGCGTCCTCGCCCCAGAGTTCCTTGATCCGCGCGTCGCGGCCGCATCCATAGCGGTAGATATTGTAGCTCAGCGGATTCTTCTTGTAATAATTCTGATGGTGTTCCTCCGCCGGATAGAACGGCCCGGCGGCCTCAATCGAGGTGACGATGGGCTGATTCAGGACGGCAGATAGCTGAAGTTTGCGCTTGGAGTCTTCCGCCAGCCGCTTCTGTTTCGGTGAGTTCGCAAAAATGGCGGTCTTGTAGCTCTCACCCCGATCGCAGAACTGGCCGCCGTCGTCGGTCGGATCGACGCTGCGCCAAAAAATCTCGAGGAGCGTCGCGTAGCTTACCTTTTTCGGATCATAGAAGATCTGCACCGCCTCGCGGTGTCCGGTGCCGCCGTCGAAGACCTGTAAGTAAGTTGGGTCTATCAGAGCGCCGCCGGTATAGCCGGAGATAGTGCGTACGACGCCGGGCACATTGTCGAAGTCGGCTTCCACACACCAGAAACAGCCGCCGGCGAAAATTGCAACCTGAAGGTCATTCTCGGCAGCACTGGATATTGATGATGTACCAACAGACAGAGTGGTAGACAGCAACAGGGCCATGGCAAAGACGGCGTGCACAAATTTTTGAGGCATACGATGAAACTCCGAGCGAAAGTTGCTGACCGTGTGATCGACGAGCTTTAAGACTCATTCTGAACCGACACACAGTTTGTTGCTTCGTCGTTCTAATTGGTGGATTGATCGGTAATTTAAGAGATGACCTCTCGAAAAATTGATGTCTGCTTCTAGCCATAAGGGGATCAAGGGGATCCTAAGAACGTGCGGGAGAACTCTCAACACGAGCTATGACGTCGTCAGTCAGCTTCGACAAGTCATCCGCTAACGCCTTGAACTTCTCTGGCTCAGGCTTTTCGAGATAGTTTAAGGGCAAAATCAGATAGACCGCAACAAATCCGTTGAAGAACGCACCTTGAGCGAAGAGGATCAGAGCCCGCTCCAGTGAACTGGGCTTTGCGATGTGGACGAAGGTCATCAGGTGCATGCGCTCGTTTTCGGCCTCATCGAGCAGCGTGCGGATCCAGTCATTGTCGTCCGTCATGCTGCGCAAAGACCTCATACCAGAATCGGCGTCCAAGGTCAGTGAAATTACGATCTATCTGGGGAATCCGGGTTTAAAGATTGCGCAGGACATGCCAAAAATGCCACGAACCACGCGGATTTCCAACCGCTGAAACCGTTTCCTGGGCCGCAGGCGCGCGCCGCGGCCGCCAGGCGCCCCCACCGTGCCTCCCGCAACCAAGGCCGTCTCTGTCACGAGATGGGTGCGTCTTTGTCCGGTGAAAGGGCTCTCTGTTACGCTATAGTCACAGTCCGCCTCGCGCGACAGCCCGCCTCGGGCGGCGGATGGTCTCTTGCGCGCCTTCCAGAGGCGCGTCCAAGGCGACAAAACGCTTGTTCACGAAAGACCAGGCCTACTGTCCGAAAAACTAGGCCTACTGTCCGAAAGACCAGGCCCACTGTCCGAGAGACCAGGCCCACTGTCCGAGAGACCGGCAAACCCGGCCCATGCCGGCTGTCGTCCGGCTGTTGCCGAAAAGTCACAGCTTTTGAGATATTAGCCGGAGTTTCGGAGAAACCGCTTGACCCTTCGCACTGCCTCGGCTCATTAACTCAAACTCACGATCTCGGTTTTTCTCTTGGGAACCGGGGAACGGGTGACTGAAAAGACCCGGTGGCAATAACATAACAATCCGAGTGTTTAGTGTTTAGAGAGGAGGTTCCATGTTGACTCAGACTCGTTTGCGCTCCGCTTTACTTGGATCGGGCGCCGCTGTTGCTTTGCTGATGCCGTCCGCTGCGGCGACGGCCGGTGAAGTCGACGGCCTCAAGGACCAGATCCAGGCCCTGCAGGACCGCCTCGATCAGATCGAGCAGGACCAGGCGGCCATCGATGAACGAACCCAGGGCGTCGCACCTGCGATGCTCCTTGTGACCGGCGGTGACATGGAGGGCTCGTTCAAGCTTCCTGGCTCCGACACCTCGATGTCGATCGGCGGCGTTTTGAGGGCTGACTTCACATACGACTTTGACACCAGCAACGATACGCTGGGTGACGGGTCGTTCTACTTCAGCACGATTCCACTGGACGGCACCGCGGCCGCCAGGAGGGACGGCGAGTTCCGGTTCTCCTCCAAGCAAACCTGGCTTGACATCGCGACCAGCACGCCGAGCGAATACGGCGAGATCACGACATACGTCTCCCTCACCTTCACTACGATTGGAACCGGTAGCGAGTTCACCCGGAACAGGTGGACCGCCGGATTGGCGGAAGCCTATGGCACCATTGGCCCCATTACGGCGGGTCAGACCGTCTCGACGTTCATTGATTACTCGAGCTATCCGACCACGCTGGACTTCTTCGGCCCGGTGGGGGAGACTTGGCTGTATCAGACGTTGATTCGCTACACCCATGATGTGGGTGACGGAATGGTGCTGAAGCTGGCCCTGGAGAACCCGGAGATTAGTGCCGTCGCCACAAACGTGGGCGCCGTGGTCCTCACGAGGACGACGTCGCTTACCACTATCACTGACGCCGGCCTCACAAACCTCGCTACCGGGGTCACCGGTGGCGCCGGCGGTCCCGACAGCTATCCGGACGCCGTGATCAAGCTCGAATACGACGATTCGTGGGGCCACCTGGGCTTGGGCGCCGTTTTCCGCAATCTCGAAGTCGACAACGGCGCGGGTGCGCAGGATTCGGCCCTTGGCTGGGGGACCATCATAGGGCTTTGGATGCCCACCTTCGGCGATGACTCCTTGAACGCTCACCTCATCTACGGCGAAGGCATCGGCCGCTATGTCTTTGGGGCCAGAACCGATGCCCTGGTAAAAAGCTTCCCCAGCGGAGCCACCGATGTTGACCCGGTCACCGCTTGGGGCTGGCATGTCGGCTATAACCACTGGTGGACCGACAGCCTTGCCTCGAACGCGGTCTTCGGCTGGGTACACACCGAAATTGACGTCATCGACGCGTTTGGTCCTGGGCAACGCGGGGTTGCTCAGTTCAACACCAATGAGAACGTCCAGTCTGTGCACGCCAAC
>JACZXZ010000039.1 GCA_022571365.1 Pseudomonadota bacterium
GGCCTGCGTGGTGACGCCCGCGTCGCGCAGAGGGCAGCCTCCAAAATCCGCGCTTCAACGATCAGTAGGGTGGCAGCAGCCTTCGTGCATAGTGGGCCAGCGTGACCACATAGACGAACAAGTTTCGCAACAGCATGCCCGGCCAAAAATAGGACACCGCGCGGTGTGCGATCCGCCCGGCCTGCGCGTCGCGGAGGCGCTCTGCGATGTCCCTTAGGCGCCGCGTTCCACGCGGCCAATCGATGATGCCGGCGATCCAGTCGGGCGGAATTCCGCCTTCTCCCACCACGGCCCCGGCCAGCGCGCCGGCGATAGCGCCCGTCGTGTCGGTGTCGCCACCGCAGCTCATGACCGCTCCAAGCGTTGCCTCGAAATCGCCGAAATGCCGGTACCAGGCGTAAACCGCGACCGGCACGGTATGATAGACATAACCGGTGATGCCCTCGGACAGGCCGATGGTATCGGCGAAAGCCTCGACCGTCAGCTCCGCGCGCGCCGCCGCCGCAATCCGGTCCACCAGGCCGTGCCACGCGGCATCCGCGTCGGGAACCGAATGTAGGACCGCAAGCAGGCGCTCGGCGTCCGGACGGGCGGCAAGGCTGTCCCGTATCGTCCAGGCGGCCAAATAGGCGACAGCGGTCGCACCGACCAAGGCTTTTGGATCCGAATGGGTAATCCGAGTTTGCACGGCCAGGTAGGTTTCGAGCGCGGCGCCGTCCCGGGCGAGCCGGGTGGCCGCGGCCTGAGCCCGCTGGGGACCGGGCCCATCGCAGGCCAGGCCAGGTTTCCCCTGGCGCGTCCCGCGGCCAGTACGGGCGCAGGCCCTCTCGATCAGCTTGGCTTCGGCGGCGAGCCCGGTGACCAGGCCCAACGCTGGGCTGAGCCCGGAGGTTTCTGCGGTCGGAGTCACATGCCGTAGCGCACGCGCCGCTCGTTGCTGCGCTGCAGGTTGCGGTAACGGGCCAGCGCCCACAGCGGGAAATAGACGCTATAGCCATGGTATTTGAGATAGAACGTCCGCGGAAAGCCGACGGCGGTGTACCATTCCTCCTCCCACTTGCCGCCGGTCCTGGGCGCCTTGAGCAGGAACTCTATGCCCCGCCGCACCGCGTCGCTGCCGACCTCGCCGGCCGCCATCAGGCCCAACAGCGCCCAAGCCGTCTGGGAGGGCGTGCTGGCCTTGGATTCGGCCTTGTGTTCGGCCCTGTGTTCGGCCCAGTAGGTGGCGCCGTCCTCGCCCCAGCCGCCGTCCTCGCGCCGGCGCGACTTCAGCCACTCGACCGCCTTGCGGATATGGGGCGCGGCCATGTCCTCGCCCGCGGCGTTGAAGGCACACAAGACCGACCAGGTGCCGTAGATGTAGTTGGTGCCCCAGCGGCCATACCAGGAGCCGTCCGGTTCCTGCGCGCGGCTCAGGAAGTCCAGGCCCCGGGCAACGCGGGGATCGTCGCGCTTGTACCCGAGCTGCACCAGCATGCTGGTGCAGCGGGCGGTGACGTCCGCCGTCGGCGGATCCAGGAGCGCTCCGTGATCGGCGAACGGAATGTAGTTCAGGTAATGGTAGGTATTGTCCGCATCGAAGGCGCCCCAGCCGCCGTCCTTGCTTTGCATCCCGATGATCCATTCGACGCCGCGCTCGATGGCCTCGCGGTAACGGCCATCACCCGCGCGATCGAGCGCCATGACGATCACCGCCGTATCGTCGATGTCCGGGTAGTGGTCGTTGCGATATTGGAAGGGCCAGCCGCCGGGCCGGACGGCGGGACGCCGGACTGCCCAATCTCCCCTGACATCCAGGACCTGTCGTTCGATAAGCCAATCCATGGCTGGTCCCACGGCGGCGTTGTTGCGTCCATCGTCCGCCTCCATCAGGCTGTGGGCGGCCAGCACGGTGTCCCAGATGGGGGACAGACAGGGCTGGCAATAGCCGCTGTCCTCCTTGATGGTCAGGAGCCTGCGCACCGATTTCCTGGCGATCGCGAAATCCGGATGGTCTGCGCGATAGCCCAACGCATGGAAAGCCATGACCGTGTTGGCCATGGCTGGAAAGATTGCTCCGACTCCGTCCTCGCCGTTGAGCCGCTCGGTGACGAAGTCGACGGCGGCTTGAATCGCCCGTCGGCGGGTCTTCTTCGGGAACAGCGGCTCGAGGCTGCGCAGCACCCGGTCGAGAATGAGAAAGACACCGCCCAAGGGCGATCGGGCCGCGTTGATCAGGTGGTTTCGCCCCGCCACGGGCGGGATGACGAAAAGCTCTTCGACGCCGACGCCGCGCGGGTTGGCGGCGCGCGGTTTGAGGGTGTTCAGGATCACAAGCGGGGCGATGACGGTGCGCGACCAGTAGGAGATCTTGCTCAGGTGGAACGGGAACCAGCGCGGCAGCAGCATGATCTCCACCGGCATGAACGGGACCGCGCGCCACGGCACCTGCCCGAACAGGGCGAGCGCGGTGCGCGTGAAGACATTGCATCGCGCCGCGCCGCCGCGGCTCAGGATGGCCTCCCGCGCCCGCTTCATATGCGGCGCGCGAACATCGTCGCCCACCAGCTTGAGCGCATAATAGGCCTTGACGCTGGTGCTTAAGTTACAGTCGCCCCGGTAGAATAGCGGCCAGCCTCCATGGTCGGCCTGCCGCTTCCGCAGATATGCCGCGAGCTTGGCTTCGACCTCGTCGTCGATCTCACCCAGGAAATGCTCGAGCAAGATGTATTCCGAAGGAATCGTCGCATCGGCCTCGAGCTCGAAAGCCCAGTGGCCATCCTCCTGGCGCATCTCCAGGAGCGACTGGCGCACCTCCTCGACCACTGTATCGAGCCTTTGCGCCACAACGCCGGATCGGCAGGCGTCGTGGTCGTCAGCCATTTCTGTCCTGGTCACGACGTCTGCGGTCTATCGCTGGCGGGTAGCTGATGGATGGGAAATAGGGCGGCGGTAAACTCATCGAGAAACGTGTCGTTGTCAAGAATGCCCGCATTGATGATTGCCTTGGAGGCCGCCCGTGGCCGTCCCGGCGTGACGCCCTCTGAGAGGCGCCCTGGCGCGGCAGCTTGAACCCGCTTTGCCGACCGTCGCGGGCGGCCTCTCAACGCCCGGCGATGACCCGCGCCGCGGCGTGGCCGGAGCGTACGGCACCCTCGATGGTCGCCGGCAACCCGGTGTCGGTCCAGTCGCCGGCCAGGAGCAGGTTGGCCCAGGCTGTCCTCGTGCCCGGCCGCCTGGCGATCCCCTCGGGTGTCTGGGCGAAGGTGGCGCGCTTCTCCTTTACGATGCGGGCAAGCGGCTCGGGTTTCAGCGGAAGCTCAAGGGCCTGTGAGATGTCGGCCCACAGCATCGTTGCGATCTTCTCGGGTGCTTCCTCGGCCAGCGCGTCGGCCGCGCTGACCGTCACCGAGACGACGTTGCCGCGCACGAACAGCCATTGCGCCACGCTGCCGACCAGACCGAGGAAGGGGACCTCATCGGGAGGCCGGGTGGGGCCGTCGAGACGGAAATGGGCGTTGACGATGGCGCGCGTGTCCTCCGGCACGGTCGTGCCGGGCAACAGCTCGGCGACCCGCGCCGGAGGAAGGGCGAGCACCGCATGGTCGTCCGCGCCCAGCGCCACGCGGGTCTCCCCGAAATCGAGTGACCGGGCCCGCCCGCTTGACAGGGATATCGCACGCAAACGGTGGTTGAAATGGATCCCCGCGCCGGCGGCCTCGAGGAAGCGGACAGCCGGGTCTACGAAGCTCTGGGACAGGCCGGTGCGCGCGATGCAGGGCCGGCACGCCGCCTCGCCCTTGGCGAAAGTCTCGGCGATTATCAGCCAGAGCGGGCGGGCGGCCGCCTCTTCCGCCGTGGCGTTGAGAACGGCGACCGCCAAGGGCTGCCAGAACCGTTTGAACAGGGGCCGGTCTGTGTCGAAGCAGTCGGCGACCCGAGCCTCGGGTCCGGCGCGGGCCAGGCGCCAGGCGGCTAGGTAGTCGCCGGGCGTCGTGTCCGGGACCCGCGCGGCTGGGTTCAGGATCCACCAGGGAATGGGGCCCGCGCTCGGTCTCACCACCCAGCGCCGGCCCGTGGGAAGCTCGACGAAAGGAAAGGCCGCGCGCGGCGGGACCAACAGGGTGTCGATCGATCCGATCTCGGTGAGATACGCCATCGCGGCGCGGTTGCCGCTCAAAAGCAGGTGATTGCCGTTGTCTATGACCCGGCCGACGGTCTCGTCGAAGAACGAGCGGCAGCGTCCGCCCGCGTGGCTTGCGGCCTCGTAAATCTCGACCCGACGGCCGACCTTGACGAGCCGCACCGCCGCGGCGAGGCCGGCGATGCCGGCACCGAGGATGTGGACGATGCCCATGAGCCTTACAGCAGACCGTGGCGCAGCACGATCCAGATCTTCTGCGTCTTGGGGACCCGGACCGGTAGATCGAGCCGGCTCCAGCCGCGGTGCATGAGGCGGTCCAGGATTCGGCTGTAGACCGACATCATCACGACGGCGGGGCGCATTGGGCGGTGCGCGCAATCGGCCAGCGCGGCGGCGGCCTCGCCGAAGCGCCGCCGGGCGATGTCGGCGAGGTCTTGACACACTCCGGCCAGCGCCGGGTGGTCGAGCACCGCCTCGGGATCGCGCTCGGTGATGCCGTGGCTGTCCAGGAGCTCGCGCGGCAGGTAGAGCCGGCCGCGCCCGGCGTCCTCGCGCAGGTCGCGCAGGATATTGGTGAGCTGCAGCGCCTGGCCGAGCGATCGGGCGACGTCCTGGGCGCGCCTCTCGCCGGCGCCGAATGCGCGGATCGACAGCCGGCCCACGGCGCAGGCCACCCGGTCGCAGTACAGCTCGAGCTCCGCCATGCTCGGTGCGCGCATTCTGTCGCAGGCGTCCATCTCCATGCCCTCGATGAGCGCGAGGAAGTCCTGCTTCTGGAGGTCGAATTCCCTGACCGGGCTCAGGAGCGCCCGGGTCGTAAGAGCCTGCGGGCGACCATCGTAAAGTCGTTCGATTTCTCTGCGCCACTCGGCCAGCCGGGTCAGCTTCTCCGCCGGCGGGCCGGGGTCATCGGCGATATCGTCGATCTCGCGGCAGAAACTGTAGACGGCGAACATGGCCTCTCGCCTGGGCTTGGGCATCATCTGCATGGCCCAGAGGAAGGAGGAGCCCGACCGTGCCGCCGTGGAACGGGCGTGCGCAAGGGCCTCGGGATCGGGCCTCAGCTCTGTGGTCGCGCGCTCTGTCATGTCGCGTGTATCCTCACTGACGGACGGCGGCGAGGTAACGACCCACATCCGCCTCGGTGTCGTCCCTGACCGCCTGCTTTTAGCCGGACGGCCGACGAAATTCCAGCCCGGCGGCGTCTCCGGCCCGCAAGCTTTGCCGGAGGGCGGGCGCCGGATTTCCGAAGTTAGGACCGGCCGCCGTTGGTTGGCGTCGCTCGGCCGGGGGCGGGCAGGGAGGTCGGATAGCTCCGCCCCTTCCAGCCGCCGCCGCGGCCGCGCCAGTGGCGGCGCGCCGAGTCGACGGTCATGAGGGCGTAGAGAAGGCCCGCGAGCGGCAGTGCCAGGGCCGCCGCCGCCGGCCGGCGGTAGAGCCTGAGCGTCGGGAGATAGGCGAACGCCATTATGAGCCAAGCGGCGAGTCCCGCGAGGGCTGCCTCCCGAATACCGGCGGCCGCACCGGCAAAGACGGCAACGGGTGGAACCAGGTAAATGACGGCCATGCCGAGGACGGTGGCCGCCAGCAGTGCCGGCGAGTGCCCGAGCTGGGTGAAGGCGGTGCGGGAGACCATGTGCCAGATGGCGCCGAGGCCGTCATAGGGCCTGAGGCCCCGACTCTGCTCCGTCAGGCCCAGCCAGATGGGACCGCCCGGCTTGAGAGCGCGCGCGAGGGCGCAGTCGTCGATCAGCTGGTTGCGGATGGACTCGATGCCGCCGATCCGTTTGAGCGCCGAGCGCCGCACCAGCATGCAGCCGCCCGCCGCCCCGGCGGTTCGTTTGGCCGGATCGTTGATGTGGGCGAAAGGGTAAAGCTTCTGGAAGAAGAACACGAAAGCCGGGATCAAGAGCCCCGCCCAGAAGCCGTCCGAGCGCAACAGCACCATGAGCGAGACCAAGTCCCGCCCCTCGGCCTCGGCCTTGGCTACCAGCTGGCGCAGAGCGGTCCCTTCATGCTCCACGTCGGCGTCGGTGAGCCAGACATAGCGTGCTTCCGGAGCGACCTCTTCGGCGCGCCGCAACCCCTGGGCCATGGACCACAGCTTGCCGGTCCAGCCGGGGGCCAGGGGATCGGCCGCGACGATGATCAGGCGCTCCGGCCGGCCGGTTTCAGCCGCGGCGTTGCGGGCCAACTCGGCCGTGCCGTCTCTGCTCAGATCATCGACCAGGATCACGGAAAGGCGGCCGGGATAGTCCTGGGTCAAGAGCGAGCGAAGGGACCGGCCGATCACCGTCGCCTCGTTGCGGGCGGGGATGACGGCGACCACCTCGGGCCAGGTCCCCGGTTCGGTCTGGTCCGGCCTTAGACGCTGATCGGCGCGCCAGAAGCCGCCATGGAAGCAGAGTAGATAGAGCCATGTCGCGAGGGACAGCACGGCGAGTCCCGTAATGACCTCGGCCATCACCGGCGCCCCCGTTCAGGCTCCATGGCTAAACTCGGAAGACGTACTCTTTACCCGGCTCTCTTTCGCAATCGGGCGGGTAGCTCTGGCGTTTTTCCTCGTAGTACCGGAGGCGGTGGTCACCCTCGGACCGCCGGTTGTAGCTGATGTACAGCACCCGCCGCTGACGATCGGACAGATTGGCCTTCGAGCCGTGCGGCGTGTACGAGCTGAAAAACATCGCGTCGCCGGGCTTGGTCGGGTAGGAGACCAGGTTCATGTCCTTCCTCTCTTCCTCGGTGAGAGGGGTCCATTCGGAGCCGATAAGCCCCCTGTCGTGGTGCCCGGCGGTCACCTCGAGGCATCCGCTCTCGATCGTCGCCTCGTCGATGCTGACCAGCGCCGTGATGAATATCTCGGCATATTCCCCCCATCCGGCCTGCTGGTCCTGGTGCGGTTTGAAGCCGTCGCCGCCCGGCTTCTTGAAATTGATCTTGTCCTTGAACAACACCGCCGGCTCGCCGAACAGCTCGGAGACGCGCGCCCTCATCTTGGCGCCGTCGATCAACGCTGCGAAGCCCTGATGATAGGGATAGAAGTTCTCGACTCGGTTGAGGAGACGCTGGCCCGGTTCCTTCAGGCTTGGCTCGAAATACATCATGCATTTGCCGGGAACCTCGGGCAGGGCCTCGATCTCCTCGGTCCAGGCGGTGATCTGCTCCATTTCCGCGGCGTCGAACAGGCCTCGGACAACGACGAAGCCGTCCCTCCGCCAAGCGGCCCTCTGTTCGTCAGTGAAATATTTTCGGTTCGGCACGTGCAGGCATCTCCGCGGCGGTTTTTTTAAGGGATTCCTCCGGGGCCGTCGATAATGTCGTTCCGAAGCGGAGGGGCCGTTAGGCCCTGAGCGCTTCCGAGGCGGCGGCTCGGCCCAGCGCCGATAATGCGGTGCCGACAATATCCTCCGAAGTCAGACCCGCATCCTCATACATGCCCTGGGGCTTGCCGTGGGCGATGAACCTGTCGGGCAGGATCATGGGTCTGATCTTCAGGCCCTGGTCCAGCAACCCTTCGGTCGCCAGGAAATTGAGCACATGGGAGGCGAAGCCGCCGATCGCTCCCTCCTCGATGGTGATCAGCACCTCGTGTTCGGCGACCAGCCGGCGGATCAGGTCCTGGTCCAGCGGCTTGGCGAAGCGGGCATCGGCGACCGTGGTCGAGAACCCCCGGGCCGCCAGCTCGTCGGCAGCCGTCAGGCATTCCTGGAGGCGTGCGCCGAAGCTCAGTATCGCCACCGTCGTGCCCTCGCGCATCATCCGGCCCTTGCCGATCTCCAGGGGCACGCCCCGCTCCGGCAGCTCGAGCCCGACACCTTCGCCGCGCGGATAGCGCAGGGCGCACGGCCGATCGTCGATCTGTACCGCGGTCGCCACCATGTGCACCAGCTCCACCTCGTCCGCCGCCGCCATCACCACGAAGCCGGGCAGGCATCCCAGATAGGCGATGTCGTAGGAGCCGGCATGGGTCGGGCCGTCGGCGCCGACCAGCCCCGCCCGGTCGATGGCGAAACGCACCGCCAGGCGCTGGATCGCAATATCGTGCACGACCTGGTCGTAGGCCCGTTGCAGGAAGGTCGAGTAGATCGTGGCAAAGGGCTTCATCCCCTCCGTGACCAGCCCGCCGGCGAAGGTCACCGCGTGCTGCTCGGCGATGCCGACGTCGAAACAGCGCTCGGGAAAGCGCTCGGCGAACAGGTCGAGCCCGGTGCCCGATGGCATCGCCGCGGTGATCGCGACGATCTTGTCGTCGACCTCCGCTTCCTTGATGAGCGCCTGGGCGAACACCTTGGTGTAGCTCGGCGCTTTGGCCTTGGCCTTCACCTGAGTTCCGGTGACCACATCGAACTTGGAGACGCCGTGATATTTTTCGGCCGCGGCCTCGGCGGGCGGATAGCCCTTGCCCTTTTTCGTCACGACGTGGACCAGGACCGGACCCGGCTCCTTGGAATCGCGGACGTTCTTCAATACCGGCAGCAGGTGATCGATGTTGTGGCCGTCGATGGGTCCGATGTAGAAAAAGCCGAGCTCCTCGAACAGGGTGCCGCCGGTGACCAGGCCGCGGGCGTATTCCTCGGCGCGCTTGGCCGCCTTTTCGATCGAGCGCGGGAACTTCTTGGCCAACTCGCGCCCCAGATGGCGCATCGAGCGATAGGGCTTGGAGGAGATGAGTTGGGAAAGATACGCGCTCATCGCGCCCACCGGTGGCGCGATCGACATGTCATTGTCGTTGAGGATAACGATCAGCCGGGTGTCCATGGAGCCGGCGTTGTTCATGGCTTCGTAGGCCATGCCCGCGCTCATGGCGCCGTCGCCGATTACGGCGATCACGCAGTTGTCACCACCCTGAAAGTCCCGCGCGACGGCCATGCCGAGGGCGGCCGAGATCGACGTTGAGCTATGCGCTGCGCCAAACGTGTCGTAGATGCTTTCCGACCGCTTGGTGAAGCCGTAGAGCCCACCCGGCTGGCGTATGGTACGGATGCGGTCGCGCCGGCCGGTCAGGATCTTGTGGGGATAGGACTGGTGGCCCACGTCCCAGACCAACCGGTCCTTTGGCGTGTTGAACAGATGATGCAGCACGACCGTCAACTCGACCACGCCGAGGCCGGCGCCCAGGTGGCCGCCGGTGATCGAGACCGCGTCGATGGTCTCGGCCCTGAGTTCGTCGGCGAGCTGGCGCAGTTGTTTCGGCGTGAAGTCGCGTGTATCCGCGGGGTCGTTGACGGTGTCCAACAACGGCGTCTTGATAGGCATTTATTGAGTCCCCCCTGCCCGAGAAGAGAAAACGTGCCTGGTGATTTTTAGAGGCAACCTCGGCCGGCGATCAAATCACAGAAGCGTTAGCTTATCAAATCAAAAGCCCGGTTTATTGCCCATGGAAGGTCCACCGGGCACACAATTCTGAGATGTTTGGGGTTTTGTCTCAGCAGCCATTTTCGGCCTTTCCGACGACGACACCGGCAGACGGTGCGAACCCGTGGGACGCTGCGCGTTCCGTTGCTGGCCGATGTGGTCGCGCTCACGCCGGTTGGCGGGCTGATTTGCGGTCTGGACCAATGCGGCCGGGCGGTGATGGTGGCCGACGAGAATGGATTCGGTAGAGGTGTAGACGATGCGTTCCAGGTCGAAGCGCGCCGCTGTCTCCAGCACGGTGCGCGTGCCTGGCGCTATCTAATCTACGTTATCTAGGCGTTATCTAATCTACAGGACTGTCCGACATGCCCCCTGAAGGCAACACAGGATAAAGCCGGGGCGAGTCAGCGCGACCCGTTCCGCGACCGGATCGCGCCGGCGCAGGAGAACGGTGAGTCGCTCGGCGATGCGCAGGATGGCCGCGGACTCCATGGCCAGACGGCGGCTCTTCAGGCTGCCGGGCAACGCCCGCGCCCTCGCGAGAAGTCTCTCGGTGGCATCCAAACAGCGGTCGAGCACGGCGCGCAGCCCCGGACTGGCCCCCGGGGCATTGAGGCTGGCCACCGTGACGCCTTCCGCCTCCATCCAGTCAAGCGGCAGGTAGACCCGGTCGAGATTGCGGCCGTCGTCCTTGCAGTCCTGCAGGTGGTTGATGACCTGGAGCGCGTTGCACAGCGCGTCGGAGGCTGGATAGCCGTCTTTCGACTCCTCGTGCAGGTCCAAGAGATACCGCCCGACCGGTGCGGCCGAACGGTCGCAGTAGTCCATCAGATCGTCCCAGTCGGTATAACGCAGCTTGGTGGCGTCTTGCTTGAAGGCGGAGATCAGGTCCACGCAATGCTGGGGGGTCACGCCGGTTTGCCGCAGGCTCCGGCGGATGTGGTAGGCCTTTTCGTAACCGGGGACGTCCTTGATCCGGCCCAGAAGGGCGTCTTCGAAGCCCGTTAGTCGCGCGATCTTGTCTTGCGCCGCCAGGTCTGGATCGTCGGCGATGTCGTCGATGGCGCGGGCGAAGGCGTAGAACCTCGCGACATGGGGCCTGAGTCGCGCCGGGAGCAGCCACGAGCCGACCGGAAAATTCTCGTCCCCCGCACCCTTGCCCGAGGGGGTCTCGATGGTCGCTGTGGTGGTGACCGTCATGGTTGAAGCCGGCCTAAGTCGATACAAAAGCCGCTCGGGTGTTCGCCTTTCATAAACCCGCAGACGCCGGATATCCAGCCCTTTGCGCCGTGCCGGCGGAGCCGGGCCGCAGTTTCAGTCGAACCGCGCCGGCGGGCTTGGAGTCGCGTGTTGGTGATGGCGGAGAGGGTGATCATCGCTATCGAGCCAGGCCCTTAATGCTAGGTGAACCTGTGCCGTCATCGGCCCCGACCCATCTGTGGCGGCCATTCATGGCCGTATCCTGGGGAGACGGACCGAGCCGTCTCGAACCGAGCGGACCTGATAATGCTGTCGAGGCGCTGAGCGGTGGGTAGGGGTCCTTCGTACTTGGTTTGGCGGCGGCGCACGTTTGCTTACTCCTGTTTGCTCAGCGTTCCCGGAACGTAAACACGTTTCAAGGGCAACAGGGCTTTATAGCGTGCGTCGAACTTGTCGTAGTGGTCGAGGATCAGCTTCACGAGTTCCTCGCCATCTATAAGCCGGAGGTTGGACTTGCTCCGCGCGAAATTCTTGGCCTGGTTGGTGAAGTTGCCGAGCGTCACCAGGAGGCCATATTCGTTCTGCTCGACTTTGCCATAGAGGGCGGAGACGACAGGATCCCCGATGTTGCCCTCCGTGCTCTTAACCTGAACCTTAATGATCGGCGGCTCGAATCCGAGTTCATCGCGATGTGCGATAATATCTACGCCCGCGTCAGGGCCTTCGGGGGATACGCGGGTCCGATATCCCATCTGGTTAAGAAGTTGAGCCACAAAATCCTCGAACGGGCGTCCTTTAAGCTCCCGCGAAAGCGTTTTTAGGATGAAGTCCTGCGTCGTCTGGTCTATGTCTTCGACGACAATTCGAACCGTTTCATCTTCCTCCACTTCCGATGCAGGCGCCTCATCTCTGAGTGCTGCCAAGAATTCGTCTGCGAAGTTACGAACCTGAAACAGGGTGATCGCCGAGCCGATCTCATGCAGGGCGCCCTGAGAAAATTTCGTACGAGGGAGGGATTTCAGCCATTTTACCGTCCGGATGTGTGGATGAACTGCATTGACAGAGGGATCGTATCGATACTCGCCCTCCACACGCCCGATGTTGACCATACGGTCGATCCTCGATGGATAGATTACCAGTTCACCGACGGACATCTCGTGCACGAACTTGTAAAGCGTGCCCGCGTTCACCGGAATCGCGCCTGGCTTGTACTCAGGGTAGGCTTGAGCGACGGCCTCCTTGAAGGCGTCGCGTGTCGACGTGAGCACCTTGAGGTTGCCGAGGTTGGACCAGCCGATCGCGATTAGCTTTTTCTTTCGAAACAAGCTGGCTACATCGACGCTTTGCCCCGCATGAATGCCCCATAGGGTGACTTCGGACAAGGCTTCCTCCCTAGGCAGCGTATAGCAGTATGTTAAGCGCGTTCACGGCCTTGCGCAGCTTATCCCGACCGCCGAAAAACTCGGCAATTATGTGGTCTAGTACTTGCGGATCAAGCCGATGAGGCGGCCCTGTACCTTGACCCGGTCGGGGCCGAAGATCCGGGTTTCGAAGTCCTTGTTGGCCGGCTCCAGGGCGACGGATTGGCCTTTGGAGCGCAGGCGCTTGAGCGTCACCTCTTCATCATCGATCAGGGCGACGACGATGCTGCCGTTTTCGGCAATGTCCACGCGCTCGAGAATAACGGTATCGCCGTCGAGAATCCCGGCCTCGGCCATCGAATCCCCCGCCACCTCCAGGGCGTAATATTCGCCCGGGCCGAGCCGGCTGACCGGCACCTGGACGGTGCTGGAATAGTCACGCAGGGCCTCGATCGGGGTGCCGGCGGCGATGCGACCGTAGAGTGGCAGCTCGGCCGTCTCGCTTTCCGCGGGCGCCACCGCGCCAGCCAGGGGGCCGCCGAAATCACCGTGGACGACTTTCGGCGCGAACACGCCCTTGTCCGCCCGTGGCCCGTGCTCACCAATCGCCGCGGTGTGGGGCAGGCGCAGGACCTCCAGGGCGCGGGCCCTATGGCGCAGGCGCCGGATGAAACCGCGCTCCTCGAGCCCCGTGATCAGGCGATGGATGCCGGATTTCGACTTGAGTCCCAGCGCATCCTTCATTTCGTCGAAGGACGGCGATATGCCCGCTTCGCTGATGTGTTTGTTGATGTAAAGCAACAGCTCTCGTTGTTTGCGCGTCAGCATTTCAGCCTCCGGACGGGGAAGACCACTATATATAGAACAAAAGCAAAACTTCCATACATGTTCTAGTTTGGTTCGCGGCCTGCGTCAAGCGGTAATATCCAAATTTTCCGGCCGATTTCCGGGCGCGGCCCTGGCTGCCGGCGGAAGGGGCGGGCGGCGCGGAAGAGAAGGCTAGATTCCGGAGATGCCGCCGGCGAGCGGAATGATCGTGACCACCTCTCCGGCCTTGGCCGGAGGCGCCAAGGGAGGGCGGACCACCAGGCAGTCCGCGTGAGCCAGGCGGGAGAGCATGGAGCTGTCCTGTTGCTCGAAGGGCGTGGCTACGAGAGCGCCGTCCTCATTGGTGGACAGGCGGGCGCGGAGATAGTCCTGACGCCGGTCGTTTTCGCCGAGATCGACGCCCAACAGGGCCGTCGCCGGCGGCCGGTCGAGCCTTTCGGCCCCCAGCATGGTCTCCAGGATCGGCCGGATGAAGAGGACGGCACACACCAGCGACGACACCGGGTTGCCGGGAAGCCCCAACACCGGCGTGTCGCCGAGACGGCCGAACATCAAGGGTTTGCCGGGCCGCATGGCGACCTGCCAGAAATCCACCTCAAGGCCCTCACCCTTGAGCACGCTCTGCACCAGGTCGTGCTCGCCCACCGAGGCGCCGCCGGTGGTGACCAGGAGGTCGGCGCCGCGCGCGCCGGCCGCCATGCGCTTCAGCGACTGGGCACTGTCCAGCGCGATTCCGAGCAGGAGCGGCAACCCGCCGGAGGCGGTGACGAAGGCGGCGAGCGCCGGGCCGTTGGAGCTGGCGATCTGGTTGGCGCCGATCGGGTCGCCGGGCATGACAACCTCGTCGCCGGTGACCAGGATGGCGACGCGGGGCTGGCGGCGCACGCTGAGCCAGGACACGTTCATGGCTGCGGCGTAGCCGATATCGCGGGCGGTCAGCACCCGTCCGGCGCGAAGCCCGACTTCGCCGGCGCTGAAGTCCAGGCCGGCCGGGCGGATGTAGCGCCCCTCGGAGGCGCCCTCCAGCACCGTGACCGTATCGTCGTCGGCTTTGGTGTCCTCCTGGATGATGATGGTGTCGGCGCCGGCCGGCACCGGCGCGCCGGTGAAAATCCGCACCGTCTCCCCGGGCCCGACGGTGCCGTCGTAGGAGGTGCCGGCCCGCACGTAGCCGACCTGCCTGAGCACCGCCGGCACCCGCGCCACATCCGCGGCCCGCACCGCATAGCCATCCATGGCCGAGACCGCTGCCGGCGGTTGGGTCACCCGCGCCGTCACGTCCTCGGCCAGCACCCGGCCCAAGGCGTTGGCCAGGCTCACCTGCTCGGCGGGGAGCGGCTCGAACGCGGCCAGGACGCGCGCCAGCGCGTTCTCAACCGAGAGCATCACGTTCCCTCGTAAACGCCTGATTTGCCGCCGGATTTGTAGGTCAGACGGATGTCGGTGAGGGTGATGCCGCGGTCGATCGCCTTGGCCATGTCGTAGACCGTAAGCGCCGCCACGACAACCGCCGTCAGGGCCTCCATCTCGACCCCGGTGCGGGCCGTCGTCTTGCAGGTGGCGGTGATCTCGATCGCGTTGCGCTTAGGCTCGGGCTTGAGGTCCACCGTCACCGAGGCGAGCGGCAGCGGGTGGGTGAGCGGGATTAACTCGGCCGTGCGCTTGGCCCCCATGATGCCGGCAAGTCGGGCCACCGACAGCACGTCGCCCTTCTTGACCCCGCCCGCCATGATCCGCTTCAGGGTCTCGGGCGCCATGACGACCGTCCCCTTGGCGGTGGCGACGCGCTCGGTCACCTCCTTGTCCGAGACGTCCACCATCCGGGCTTTGCCTTTCGCATCGAAATGGCTGAACTCGGCCATGGCTAGGCGCTGGCCCGCTTGGGCGCGGCGAGCAGCGCGCGGGTCGCCGTGGCCACGTCGGGGGCGGCCATCAGCCAGGTGCCGATGAGGAAGCAATGGGCGCCGGCCCGCGCCATGCGCGCCAGGTCCGCCGGCGTCTCGAGGCCGCTTTCACAGACCAACAGCCGGTCGGGTGGCAGCCGGGGAGCAAGCCGCTCGGTTGTCGCCAGATCGACCTCGAGGGTCTTCAGATTGCGGTTGTTGACGCCGATCAGGCGTGATTTGAGCGCCAGCGCCCGATCGAACTCGGCCTCGTCGTGGACCTCGATCAGCACGTCCATGCCCCAGCCCATCGCGACCTCCTCGAGCGCGCGCGCCAGCCGGTCGTCGAGCGCCGCCATGATCAGCAGCACGCAGTCGGCGCCAAGCGCCCGGCTTTCGACCACCTGATAGGGGTCAAGGATGAAGTCCTTGCGCAAGACCGGCAGCGCCACGGCGGCGCGCGCCGCCGTGAGATGCTCGTCCCGGCCCTGGAAATACGGTCTGTCGGTGAGCACCGAGAGACAGGTGGCGCCGCCCCGGTCATAGGCCCGGGCGAGCGCCGCCGGGTCGAAGCTGCGGCGGATCACTCCCTGGCTGGGCGATGCCTTCTTGATCTCCGCGATCAGCCCGTAGCGCCCCTGGGCGACGGCGGCGGCGAGGCGGTCGGCGAAGCCGCGGGACGACGGCGCCCCGCGGGCCGCTTCCTCGAGCACGGGCAAGGGCCGCCGCTGCTTCGAGCGGGCGAGAGATTCGCGCTTGTCGGCGTAGATCCTGGCCAGGGTGTCGCTCATGACGGCTTTCCGGCGGGCGGCTCCTGGTTGGTGATCTCGATCAGCCGGTCGAGGGCGGTCCGGGCCGCGCCGCTGTCGATCGCCTGTTCCGCGAGCGCGACCCCCGCCTTAAGATCGTCCGCCCGGCCGGCGACGACAAGGGCGGCGGCGCTGTTGTAGAGGACGAAGTTGCGAATCGGCCCCCGCTCGCCGTCGAGCAGGGCGCGCGTCGCCCGGGCGTTGGTGTCGGGATCGGCGCCCTTGAGGTCCCGGGGCTCGGCGCGGGGCAGCCCGGCGTCTTCGGGCTCGACCTCGAAGGTCTCGACCCCGCCGTCCTTGAGCTCGGCGACATAGGTCTTGTCGGTCAGGGTGAGCTCGTCCAGCCCGTCCGCGCCGTGGACCACCCAGGCCCGCTCCGAGCCAAGCTTGCCAAGCACCTCGGCGATGGGCTCGATCCACGCCTTGGCGAAGACGCCGACCAGCAGCCGCCGCACCAGCGCCGGATTGGAGATCGGCCCCAGCAGGTTGAAGATCGTGCGGGTGCCGAGCTCGACCCGGGTGGCGGCGACGTGGCGCATGGCGCTGTGGTGGCGCGGCGCCAGCATGAAGCCGATATTGGCCTCGCGGATGGACTTCTCCACCAGGGCGACATCGGCGTCCAGATTGACGCCCAGGGCCTCGAGCAGGTCGGCCGAGCCGGACCTGGAGGTGACCGCGCGGTTGCCGTGCTTGGCGACCGGCACCCCGCAGCCGGCGACCACCAGGGCGGTCGCGGTCGAGACGTTAAACGTGCCGGCGGCGTCACCGCCGGTGCCGACGGTGTCCATGGCTCCCTCAGGCGCCGCGACGCGCAGCGCCTTGGCGCGCATGACCCGCGCCGCCCCGGTGATTTCCGCCACCGTCTCGCCGCGCACCCTGAGAGCCATCAGGAACGCGCCCATCTGGGACGGCGTGGCGTCGCCGGACATCATGAGGTCGAAGGCGGTCCCGGCCTGGTCCTCGGTCAGGCTCTCGCCGGTCGCGGCCAGGGCCAGGAGCCGCTTGAACTCCTCCCCATTCCGAGTCATGCCGAGGAGGTCCCTTAGCCCGCGATGGCGAGGAAGTTTTCAAGCAGGCGATGGCCATGCTCGGAGGCGATGCTTTCGGGATGGAATTGGACGCCGTGGACCGCCAGTTGGCGATGGGCGAGGCCCATGATGAGACCGTCGTCCGTCTCGGCCGTCACTTCCAGGCACGCGGGCAGGCTCGGCCGGTCCACGATCAACGAATGGTAGCGGGTCGCCCGGAACCGGTTGGGAATGCCTTTGAGCACGGCGCCCCCGTTGTGGTGGATCTCGCTTATCTTGCCGTGCATCGGTACCGGCGCGCGCACCACCTTGCCGCCGAAGGCTTGGCCTATGGCCTGATGGCCGAGGCAGACGCCCAGAATCGGCACCGAGCCGGCGGCGCGGCGAACGAGCTCGAGACAGATGCCGGCCTTGTCCGGGGTCGCCGGGCCGGGCGAAAGAACGATCCCCTGGGGTTCAAGCGCCAGCGCCTCGTCGACCGTGATCGCGTCGTTGCGCCTGACCTGGACCTCGGCGCCGAGCTCGCCCAAATAGTGGACCAGGTTGTAGGCGAAGCTGTCGTAGTTATCTATTAACAGAAACATATCAAATGGTTACAGAGCTGTCCTGAGGAAGCCTCTGAGCTTGGAAGCTCCCCTTCTATCAGGTCTCGACCGGTATATCAGGTCTCGCCCGGCGAAAAAAGCGGGGTGGAAGGATGTTCCACGACGGGTCGACCGGCGGGGACGCGTGCCCTTGATCTTTATCCTTGACCTTCCAGTTACTGGAAACCTTAAATGAGACCTCCCAGTTGACGGATGGGCAACGGTCCTCATCCTGAGGAGGCCGAAGGCCGTCTCGAAAGGATGAGGGAGGCGACGATGGCGCCTGCTCCTCCTCAGGATGAGGGAGGCGCCTCGTTGCGCGTCCGGTTGTGCAGCGTAACGCGGAATAACGCGGAATAACGTAAGGTGAGCCGATGACCCACAGAGTCGAGGATAAGGTTGCGCCTGGGGCGCCGCCGCCGGTCGCGCACGGGACCCGCATCTACACCTGCCCGATGCATCCCGAGGTCCGGCAATCGGGTCCGGGGACCTGTCCGGATTGCGGCATGGCGCTCGAGCCGGTGGCCCCGCCGGCCGGCCCCATGGGCGCCGGGTACACCTGCCCGATGCATCCCGAGGTCCGGCAATCGGGTCCGGGGACCTGTCCGGATTGCGGCATGGCGCTCGAGCCCCAGACGGTGGCGGAGGAGGCGGATCCGGAACTCAAGAATATGAGCCGCAGACTGTGGGTCGGCGTGGCCCTGTCGATTCCGCTCCTCGCGCTCGCCATGCCGGAGTTGATGGAGTTGATGCTGGGCGATCTCCTCCAGAGGTCGGTTGCCGGCGGCATACTCACGCGGATTCAGTTTGCCCTCGCCACGCCGGTGGTGTTGTGGGCCGGATGGCCGTTCTTCGCGCGCGGTTGGAGGTCGATCGTGAACCGGCGCCTCAACATGTTCACGCTGATCGCCGTCGGCGTCGGGGTCGCCTACCTCTACAGCGTCGTCGCCACCCTGTTTCCGGACATTTTCCCGGCCTCCTTCCGGACCGCGGGGGGCGAGGTTCACGTCTATTTCGAGGCGGCCGCGGTGATCACGACGCTGGTGCTGCTGGGGCAGGTGCTCGAGCTCAAGGCGCGCAGCCGGACCAGCGGCGCCATCAGGGCGCTTTTGGATCTGGCGCCCAGGATGGCGCGCGTGATCCGGGACGACGGCACGGAAGACGACATTCCCCTGGACCGAGTCGCGGTGGGCGACCGGCTGCGGGTTCGCCCCGGCGAGAAGGTGCCCGTGGACGGGATCGTCCTCGAGGGCACGAGCTCGGTCGACGAGTCGATGGTGACCGGCGAGCCGATCCCGGTGGAGAAGTCACCGGGCGAGGCGGTGACCGGGGCCACCGTCAACGGAACCGGAAGCTTCGTGATGCGGGCCGAGCGAGTCGGGAGCGACACCTTGCTCGCCCAAATCGTCCGCATGGTCGGCGAAGCGCAGCGCAGCCGGGCGCCCATCCAACGCCTGGCCGACGTGGTTGCCGGCTATTTCGTGCCGGCCGTCCTGTTGGTGGCGGCGGTGACCTTCGCGGTCTGGGCCGCGGTCGGGCCCGAGCCGGCCATGGCCTTCGGCTTGATCAACGCCGTCGCGGTGCTGATCATCGCCTGTCCTTGCGCTCTTGGCCTGGCCACGCCGATGTCGATCATGGTGGGGACCGGGCGCGGCGCCGAGGCGGGGGTCCTGATCAAGAACGCGGAGGCGTTGGAGATTCTCGAGAAGATCGACACCCTGGTGGTGGATAAGACCGGCACGCTGACCGAGGGCAAGCCCCGGCTGGAGTCCGTTGTCAGCGTCTCGGGGGAGAGCGAGGCGGAGCTCCTGCGTCTCGCCGCCAGCCTCGAGCGGGGCAGCGAGCACCCGCTGGCGGGGGCGATCGTCGACGGCGCCCTGGGACAAGGCTTGACCCTGTCCGAGGCCACGGGGTTTCGCTCGGAGACCGGCAAGGGGGTTGTCGGGACCGTCGACGGTCGGACGGTCGCGCTCGGCAACGCGGCGCTCTTCGAGGACATGAAGGTGGCCACCGGCGAGCTCGCCGGGCGCGCCGAGGCGCTTCGCGGGGAAGGGCAAACCGTCATGTTCATCGCCATCGACGGCAAGGAAGCGGGCCTCGTGGCCGTGGCCGATCCGATCAAGGATGGCGCGGCGGAGGCGATCAGGCGGTTGCGCGATGATGGGGTCGGCATCGTCATGGTGACCGGCGACAATCGCACCACGGCCCAGGCTGTGGCCCGCCAGCTGGCCATCCACGAGGTCGAGGCCGAGGTTCTCCCCGAGCGGAAAAGAGAGGTGGTCAAACAGCTTCAAGAGCAGGGCCGCGTGGTCGCGATGGCCGGCGACGGCATCAATGACGCCCCGGCCCTGGCCCAGGCGCATGTGGGAATCGCCATGGGCACCGGGACCGACGTGGCCATGGAGAGCGCCGGGGTGACGCTGGTCAAGGGCGACCTGCGCGGGATCGTGAGGGCGCGCAGGCTGAGCCGGACGACCATGCGCAACATCCGGCAGAATCTGTTCTTCGCCTTCATCTACAACAGCCTGGGTGTCCCGATCGCGGCCGGCGTTCTGTACCCCGCCTTCGGGATTCTCTTGAGCCCCATCATCGCCGCCGCCGCCATGAGCCTAAGCTCGGTGTCGGTGGTCGGCAACGCGCTGCGGTTGCGCCGGGTGAAACTCTAACGACCGCCCGGGCGGCCGATGGCGAGTCCGCGGCGCGGCATGGCGACCGCAGGCGCTCGCAAGACAGCCAATATGCGTCGTGACATCCGCACTCTGAACAACGAGGGGGTCGAGCCAAGCCATGCATATCGGAATCGCTGCGGCGCAATCGGGTGTCCCGGCCAAGACGATCCGCTATTACGAAAGCATCGGGCTGATACCGGCGGTGACCCGCACGGCCGGCGGCTACCGCAGCTATGGCGGGCCGGACGTGCAGGTCCTGCGGTTCATACAGCGGGCTCGCGGCTTGGGCTTCTCGGTCAAGGACGTCGCCAATTTGCTGGCCTTGTGGAGGGATAAGAGCCGTGCCAGCGCCGAGGTAAAGGCCCTGACGCTCAGCCATATCGGCCGCATCGACCGCAAGCTCACCGAGCTCGGGTCGATACGCCGGACGCTCATCGATCTGGCCGAGCGCTGTCACGGCGACGACCGACCGGAGTGCCCGATTCTCGACGACCTTGCCCGGGAGGCCGGCGGGGATTAGCCTGATCGGCGGCCGGATCGGGGACCGGCAACAGGGGCAAGCCAGGCGGGGTATGGACGGGTAGGCTGGACACGGAAGGGGCGGGCCTTTGCCCGGCTCGGCCGTCTCCGCGGGAAGCCATGTCAGAGAGGGGAAATGCGATGAGATTCAACATAAAAGCGTTTGCGCTTACCTCCGGGATTGTCTGGGGAGGTGGGGTCTTTCTCCTAACCTGGTGGCTCATCCTGACCGGTGGCGCCACCGGTGGAGTGAGTTTTTTGGAACGCGTCTATATCGGATACGCCATGACGCCGGTCGGCAGCCTCATTGGAACGGCTTGGGGGTTCGTTGACGCCCTGATCGCAGGGGCAATTTTCGCCTGGCTCTACAACCTGCTGGCGGGCCGCTTCGGCGGCAACGCGTAATCCCGGCCGATCGGCGGACGCTTCGGCGTCTTCAACGTCTGAATCGGGGTGAGCGCGCTTCAAGGTTCACGATTATGACGCGCGGCTCCTATTGGTGGTGGGTGGCGGGGGCCGTCGGGATGTTCGCCGTGATCGGCGCCCTCGTGCTGATCGAGCGGGACGGAGAACCGGACCGCCTTGCGCCCGATCCGAGCCAGGCGGAGGAAGTGGGGGAGCCCGCGCCGGCACCGGTTCCCACGCCGGCACATGAACAATCCCTGCTGACGCCGTCACCTCCGAGCCCGGCGCTGGCGCCGGCATCTGGTCCGCTCCGGACCGGGACCACGGTGCCGGCAAAGGACGAGGGCCCGGCGGCCACGCCCGATCCGGGGGCGAAATCATGGGCGGAGACCGCGCCGCCGGCCACCGCGCCGCCGGCCACCCGCGCCGCACCGCCCGCGGCCGCGCGGCACGCCGCAGCGGGGGCAGCGGCGTGGCAACGCTCCGC
>JACZXZ010000040.1 GCA_022571365.1 Pseudomonadota bacterium
GTCGTGACCCTGCCGCCGAAGGTGTTTCGCCAGCTGTTCGCCCACCCGCTCACCGACAAGGGGCTGGCCGCCTTCCTCGCCGACTGGCGGAAGACCGGCCAATCCATCCTCGAGGCGGAAGAAGAAGAAGGAAAACGGGCCGTTGCGCAAGCCTGAAGGCGCGGAATCCGCCGCCCTCCCGGGCTTCCTCGCGCGCGCGGCCGAAACCTGCGTCGAAAACTGCATCGGTTCATGGCTGGACCTGCCGGCATGATCTAGTATAATCGAGGCACGCGTCTACCACATATAGTGTCCCGATTCGTTCATGGCTAAACTTGCCGGCGTGATCCGCCTCCAGGCGACCCCCGGGGTGGCGGTCGCCTATGCCGAGTGGCGGCGCTGGCTGGCCGATGAACGCCGCGCCTCGGCGCACACGCTCGAGGCTTACGGCCACGACCTCGCGGCCTTTTTTAAATTTCTCGCCAACCATCTGGGCGGCCCTCCGGGGCTCGATGATCTCGCCGGCCTCAAGGCCGCCGATTTCCGCGCCTGGCTCGCCCGCCGGGCAGAGCAGGGGCTGAGGCGAAGCTCGATAGTGCGCGGGCTCTCGGTAGTGCGCGGCTTTTTCCGCTATCTCGACCGGAGCGGGCGGGTTCACAACGCCGCGATCAACACGGTGCGCTTTCCGAAGCTGCCGAAATCGGTGCCGAAGGCGCTCTCGGTCTCCGACGCGGCGGCCGTGGTGAAGGCGGTCGGCGCCTTGAGCCGGCGGCCCTGGCTTGCCAAGCGCGACATCGCGCTGTTCACCCTGCTTTACGGCGCAGGCCTCAGGATCGGCGAGGCGCTGGCCTTGAATCGCGGGGACGTGCCCGCCTTCGCCAAGGCTACGGCGGGCGGACCCGCCGAAGCGCCCCAAGGCGCGAAGGCGGGCGCCAGCATCGTGGTTACCGGCAAGGGCCAAAAACAGCGCACCGTCCCCTTGCTGCCGGTGATCCAAGAGGCCATCTCCGAATATCTCGCCGTCTGCCCGTATCGCCTGGAACGGGCCGCCCCCCTCTTCGTCGGCGCCCGCGGCGGCCGCCTCAACCCGCGGGTCGTACAGGCGCGCATGCAGCAACTGCGGGCCGCGCTCGGCCTGCCGGAGACGGCGACGCCGCACGCGCTCCGCCACAGCTTCGCCACCCATTTGCTGGCCGCCGGCGGCGACCTGCGCGCGATCCAGGAGCTCTTGGGCCACGCCTCGCTCTCGACCACCCAGCGCTACACCGAGGTCGACGCCGAACGCCTGATTAAGGTGTACCGGAACGCCCACCCCAGGGCGAAGGGCTAGGCTTCGGGCTCCGGGCAAAATTCGAGCGACCTAGGACAAGGCCCCAGGCGGCCCGGCCGGCATCCCGTCGGAGCGGCCGAGCGCCGCGCCCACGGCGAGGACCTCGGCAAAGCAAGGGGCGGGGATGAGCCGGAGGTTGGACATCAGCCGAGTCGGGCCTGGGCGGACCTCACCCTCTTCCCACCCGGAGCCGTTCCAGCCATCTCCTGGCGCGCGCTTCCACCACCTCGAACCTTGCTCCGGCCCGGGGGTAGCGGGCGCGCAGGCGGTCGAGCCGCCGCCTGAGCCAGACCGACTCGCCGGACAAGAGAACCAACCCGATCAGGATGAACAGGAGGCCCTGAAGGATCGGTAGGAACAGGCCGACGATGCCGAGGATGACGAAGAACCACCCCAGTCCCAGGATCAGCCAACGCCTTATTGTTCGCGCCACCTTAGTCTTGCCTCCCCCCGACCCTTTGCGGATCCCCGACGGGCTTACCCGCCGGAAGCCAAGGCGTCAACGGCATTGCGCCCGAGGCGCCCCGCGGACATTTCGACCACAGCACTCGCAAGGCCACGGCGATTACGGGTCAGCCGTGTCCACCAGCTCCCTTTTCCACGCCCTCCACGACCGCACCTAAATAAGGGGTTCGGCGGAGGAGCCCCCAAGCCCCAGGTGGCAGCATTTCATCGCCTGGGCGAAGGAAATTGCGAAGCATGAGGGGCTCGTTAAGCGACCCGCGGCATCAGGGCGCGGTTACCGGGAGCTGACAGAGAAGGGGAAAAGATGAGGCCGTTTCGCCTCAGCCGTTCGCCTCAGCCGTTCGCGCCAGCCGATTTAAATAT
Source organism: Pseudomonadota bacterium (assembly GCA_022571365.1). Classification (GTDB taxonomy): domain Bacteria; phylum Pseudomonadota; class Alphaproteobacteria; genus JACZXZ01. Next base: position 2,138 of record JACZXZ010000040.1, read on the forward strand.
GATTTAAATATGAATCGCGCGCCCGGCGACGGCGAGCGCCGCCTCCTTCACCGCCTCACTGAGCGACGGATGGGCGTGGCAGGTGCGCGCGATGTCCTCCGCCGCGCCGCCGAACTCCATGGCCAGCAAGGCCTCGTGGATTATGTCGCCGGCCTCGGGTCCGATGATGTGGACGCCGAGCACCCGGTCGCTGGCCCGATCGGCCAGGATCTTGACGAAGCCGTCGGTGAAGGCGTTGCAGCGGGCCCGGCTGTTCGCCGTGAACGGGAACCGGCCGACCCGATACGCGAGGCCGGCCTTCTCGAGCTCCTCCTCGGTCTTGCCCACGGCCGCCACCTCGGGCCAGGTATAGATCACGCCGGGGATCGCGTCGTAGTTCACATGGCCGCTTTGTCCGGCCATGGTCTCGACCGCGGCGACGGCCTCGTCCTCGGCCTTGTGGGCCAGCATCGGCCCCGGAACCGCGTCGCCGATGGCGTAGACGCCGGGCACGCTGGTCTCATAGCGCTCGTCGACCTTGATAAAGCCGCGGTTGTCGGCCTCGACGCCGAGGCCCTCGAGGCCCAGGCCTTCGGTATAGGGCCGCCGACCGATGGCGACGAGGACGATATCGCACGCGATCGTCTCGGCCGCGCCGCCCGCCGCGGGCTCGACCGTCAAGGTTACGCCGTCTTTGGCCTTGCTTGCGCCCGTGACCTTGCGCGAGAGCCGGAACTGGAGGCCCTGTTTGGCGAGGATGCGCTGGAGGTGCTTAGCAACCTCGCCGTCCATGCCGGGGGTGATGCTGTCGAGGAGCTCGACCACGGTGACCCGGGCGCCGAGCCGCCGCCACACCGACCCCAGCTCCAGGCCGATATATCCAGCGCCGACCACGACCAGATGCCCCGGAACCTCCGGCAGCGAGAGCGCCCCGGTCGAAGAGACGATCCGCTCCTCGTCGATCTCCACGCCGGGAAGCGGCATGTGATCCGAGCCGGTGGCGATCAAAATCCGCGCGGCCCCGAGGCGCCCGCCGCCGCCGTTGTCTGAACCGACGGTCACCTCGCCGCGGGCGGTGATCCGAGCGGCGCCGGTGAAGGTCTGGACGTTGTTCTTCTTGAACAGGAAGGCGACCCCCTTGGTGAGGCCTTCCACCACTTTGTCCTTGCGCTCCATCATGGTCTCGAGGTCGAGCCCGACCTTGCCGAGCTTGATCCCGTGTTGAGCGAGGCTCTCATTCGCCTCCTGGTACCTCTCCGAGGACTGCAGAAGCGCCTTGGACGGAATGCAGCCAATGTTGAGGCAGGTGCCACCCAGGGCGCGGCGCTTGTCCACGCAGGCGACCTTCATGCCGAGTTGGGCGGCGCGGATGGCGGCTACGTAACCGCCCGGGCCGCCGCCGATGACGACCAGATCGAAGGTGTCAGTCATGGCTCAGGTCCTTTGAATCGACGAAAATACTCGGTCCTTTGAATCGACGAAAATACTCTCGGGGGTCGGCGGGTCTCCGGCCGGTATGCCAGCTCTCCCGCCCGGCGACGGGATCGAAATCCGTCCGTTGCCTCGCGGGCCCGCCGCGCCGAAGTCCGGCATCCCCCGGCCGGGAGGCTAAACGATTTCGGCCGGCTCGATTCCGAAGGTCGGGTCTTTGCCTGCCAACGGGTGACTCGCATCCACGGTCAGGATGGTATCGGCGATATCGGCCATGGTCAGCAAAAGTGGCCGATTTCCCGGCTCGAGGGCACGGAGTTGCATGCCAGACTCCAATTTGATGTCGTCCGGGATCGATGACCGGCCGATCTCCTGCACCTCCTCCTTATGGTGCCATCCATAAAGCCCGATTGGTGCGATCCATAAGGCCCGACCCGGGGGCTGGTCACGACGGGTTTATTTCTTCGGGCTCATCCGGGCCAGGTGTCCCCGGGCCAACGCCTTGCCCTCCTCCACCGCCGGCTGGTCGAATGGGTCCACCCCCAAAAGACCGGCGGTGATGACGGTCTCGAGCATGAAGTGCATCATCATCCCACCGAGGCTCTGCTCGTCGAGTCGGGCGAGCCGAAAGAGTCTGACCGGCCGGCCCTGGCGCACCAGCGTCTCGGCGGTCGCCTGGGCCCCGATCGCCATGAAGTCGCCCACGGTCCGGCCGGCCAGGTAGTCGAGCCTGGGATCGTTGGCAAACTCGGCCCGCACCGGCTGCCCCATGCCAAGGGTTTCCAGTGTGACCAGGGTGAACATCTTGTCGCGCGGGCCAGCGAGATAAAGCTGCAACTGGCTGTGCTGGTCGCCCGTGCCCAGGGCCTGGATCGGCGTGGTGCCGGTGCCGTCCTTGCCCAGGCTCTCGGCCCAGAGCTGCCGGAACCACAGGGCGAACGGCGCCAGCCGGTCCGCGTAGGTCATCAACACCGTGGTGGTGATGGCCCGGCGGCGCAGGAGTGCGACGTTGATCGCCGCCCCGACGGCCGGCTCGCACGCCTCCGCGCCCTCAGCGCTGAGCGCGGCCTCGAGCACCGAGGCAGCGCCGTCGCGCACCGCCGCCGCGTCCAGCCCGGCGATCATGGCCGGTAAAAGCCCGACCAGCGACAGCACCGAGAACCGCCCGCCAATGCCAGGATGATGATCGAGCACCGGGATGGAAAGATCCTCGGCCAGGCGTCTCAAGGGATTGTCCCCGGGCTCGGTGATCACGGTGAAATGCCGGGCCCGGCGCGGCTTCCGAACAGCCTTGCGCATCTCGCCCAAGCAGACGGCGAACTGGGCCAGCGTCTCCGTCGTGGCACCCGACTTGGAGATGACGAGAAAGCCGGCCTGCGCCGGGTCGATCGCCCGAAACAGGCGCTCGAAGCTGTCGGGATCCACATTGTCCATGAACCTGAGGCTGGGCGCGCCCCGATGGGGGCCCGAGCCGGGCTCTGAAAGCGCGCACAGGGCCTGGCCGCCGAGGCTCGAGCCCCCGACGCCGAGCACGATCACATGGCTGAAGCTGTCCCGCCAGCGCCGGGCCACCGCCTCCAGCATTGCCAGGTCGTCACGCGCGCCGGTCACGCTCAAGAACGGCAGCCCGCCCTCGCCATAGCGCTGGCGCAGCCGGTCGAGGGTGGGGGCGGTCTCGTCGACCACCGCCTTGAACTCCGCTCTCTTGAGCCCGTGGGCACCGATGGCGTCGGCAAAACAGGTGTCGGTCAGCTGTTGGTAAAGCATGGTTTCCGGCGCGGCGCGGCGCGAATGGGGGCCGAGACTAGCAGACACCGCCGCCCTCGGGCCAGCCCCGGCGCGCGCCTTTCAAGATCCTCCGCCCGGTGGCGCGCCGGCGGCATCGGGCCGGCCCACCACGACGAAGGTGAGCGCGTCCGGGTCCAAGAGCCGCTTGGCAATGCGGCGCACGTCTTCCAGGCTCACCGCCTCGATGAGCGCGGCGCGGCGGTCCAGATAGTCGATACCCAGATCGTCGAGCTGGATCGATACCAGGATGCCGGCGATGCGGTCGGTCCGGTCGAGCCTGAGCGGGAACGAGCCGGTGAGGAAGGCCTTGGCGTCGGCCAGCTCCTGGGCCGTGGGTCCGTCCTCGCGCATGCGCCGCCACTCGGCCCGGATCAGCTCGAGGGACTCCAGCGCCCGGTCGTTGCGCGTGCCGATCCCGCCCAGGATCAGCCCGGCGTGGTCGAGCGGATCGAGGTAGCTGTAGACCGAATAGGCGAGCCCGCGCTTCTCCCTGAGCTCCGCATAGAAGCGGGAGCTGAAGCCGCCGCCGCCGAGCACGTAGTTCACGACATAGGCCCCATACCAGTCCGGATCGTCGCGCTTGAGCCCGGCCTGGCCGAAGACCACCACGCTTTGCGGGATGTCCCGCGGCACCACCGTCACCGCACCGGTGGTCTCGGGCGCCGCCTCGGCCACTTCCGCCGGGGCCGCCACCTCCGGCAGACCGCCGAAGGTGGCGTCCAACAGGGGAGCGAGCTCGTCCGCCGAGATATCGCCGACCACGGCGATCACCAGACGATCGCGGGCGAGCCGGCGGGCGGCGAAGGCGTGCAGATCCTCGGTCGTAATCGCGGCCACGCTGTTGGTCGTGCCGTTCACCGGCCGGCCGTAGGGGTGGCCGGGAAAAGCCGCTTCCCACCAGGTCCGGGCGGCGATGTGGCCCGGGTCTTCGGCCTGTCTTTCCAGGTATGCCGATATTTGACTTCGGATGCGCTCGACGGCATCGGGATCGAAGCGGGGCGCGGTGAGCGCCAGCCGCAACAGCTCAAAAGCCTGATCGCGGTTCTCAGACAAGGTCTTGAGGCTGCCGATGAAGATGTCGAGACCGGCGTCGAAACCAAGCGAAATGGCGAGGTCATTGAGGCGCTCCTGGAACGCCTGGCTGTCGAGCTCGCCGGCACCCTCGTCGAGCAGGCCGGAGACCATTCCGGCAAGACCTTCCTTGCCAGCCGGATCGAGCGCCGCTGCACCGCGGAAGGCGATCTCGACCGCGATGATGGGGATAGTGCGGTCCTCGACCAGCCATGCCTCGATGCCGCCGGGGCTCACGACGCGATCGATGGTGACGGCGCGCGCCGGCGCCACCGCGACAAGAGCCAAGGCCACCGCGGCCAGGACCGCACGGGCGAAGGGGCCACGGCGCGGGATGTTCATCGGCGGCCTTCCGGGCCGCTTTCCTCCGGCAGCAGAACGCCGGTCACGGCATGGTCGGCGCGCAACACCGCCCGCGCCGCCGCGTTGACCTGATCGACCGTCACCGCCGCGATGCGCTCGGGCCACGCCTCGACATCCGCGACCGTGCTCCCAGTGGCGAGCGCCATGCCCAACACCCGCGCGCCGGCCTGGAGGCCGTCACGGGCATAGACCGCGCCGGCCTGCAGGCGTTTCTTCGCCCGCTCCACCTCTTCCGTTCCGACACCGTGATCGAGCAGCCTTGCGATCTCCGCCTCCATCGCCGTCTCGAGCGCGGCCACATCGGTATCCGGACGAGGCCGGCCATAGAGGACGAAGCTCGACAGATCCAGTTTGTCAGGGCTGTAGCCCGCGCCCGCCACGGCAGCCAGTCTACCCTCCACCACCAGGGCGCGGTAAAGGCGGCTGGTGGTGCCGCCGCCGAGCAGCTCGGCCAACACCTCGAGCGCGTAGGCGTGTTCGCTCACCCCGGCGTTGTAGCTGGGCGCCAGGAAGCGGCGGCTCCAGGCCGGCTGGCGCACCTGGGCGCTGGTCAGCACCACCCGGCGGTGGGCGTGCTGCACCGGCTCCTGGGGCCTTATCCTGGGCGGTATCTCGCGCGCCGGAATGACACCGTAATACTTCTCCGCGAGCGGCCTGAGCTGGGCCGCGGTGATATCGCCGGCGACCACCAGGATGGCGTTGTTGGGGGCGTAATAACGGCGGTAGAAATCGCGCGCGTCCGCGGCCGACAGATTCTCGATTTCGTGTTCCCAGCCGATGATCGGCCTGCCGTAAGGATGGTTCAGGTAGAGCGCCGCCCTCACCTGCTCCTCCAAAAGCTCTTCCGGATCGTTGTCGATGCGGGCGCGGCGCTCCTCCAACACCACGCCGCGTTCGGTCTCGACCTCTTCCTCGGTGATGGCGAGATTGATCATGCGATCGGCCTCGAGCCTCATCATCACTTCCAGGCGGTCGACGGCGACGCTTTGGTAGTAGCCGGTGGCGTCCTGGGTGGTGAAGGCGTTCTCGCGGCCGCCGTTGCGCGCGACCAGCTCGGAAAACGTACCCCCCGGGGCGTTCTCGGTGCCCTTGAACATCAAGTGCTCGAGGAAATGGGCGATGCCCGACTTTCCCGCCGCCTCGTCGGCGGCGCCGATCTTATACCAGACCATATGGGTGACGGCTGGAATCCGGTGGTTGGGGATGACCACCACCTGCATGCCGTTCGCCAGCGTGAAGACCTCCGGGTTGAAGACCCCGGCCACGGCCGGGGCGGTCACGACGAGGGCGAGGACCGCCCAGACCGCGAGTTGGCACTGTCTCAGAACTCTCAGGCCGAACATGGAGCCTCTGGATTGACTTGGGCCGGATTCGGTGGGCGTCGCCCGCGCCCGCGACGCCGGTAGCCCGAGTGAGCGTGGAGATGAAGCGCCCGCGGGATAGGTTTGTCGATACTGGTTAGAACAACGCCTCAAGCAAGCCCTCGCGCTTGCGGATGAGAACCGTCGGCTCCACCTTCAGAAACTCTCGCAGGCCGGTGCCCTCCTCGCCATCTTCCGGGCGCGCCGAAGCCGGCGACTCGGCGCGCCAGAACAGAAGCTTGTCGACGAAGGCGCGCTCCGCCTCGGCGAGCCTCTGGGTTTCCTGTTGCACGGCCTGGCGGATATCGGACTGCTTGGCGGTGGCCCCGGCCTGTCTCAAAAAGGCGATCTCGCCGGGACTGCGCTGGTCCTGGCCCGCCGACGGGGAAGCGGTCGCGCCGGCGGGCTGGTCCGTGCCGAAGAGCTGCTGCTGCGCCCGCTCCGACGCCGTGGAGGTGTAGGACCCCGCTGCGCCCGGCCGCGGCGGCCTCAAGTCGAAATCCGGCGGCATGGAGAGCCGCGGCCCTTGGGCGGGGCCGAGATCCTCCAGCTGGTCCCGGCCCTCGATCACGTCGACCATCGAGGCCAGGTCCCGCCCCACTTGGCAGCCGCCCATGACGAGGAAGGCCACAATCACTGAGCCAGCGATTATCGGATCGAACCTGGACATGCTTTATCGCCCGGCGGTGCCGTCGTCTGTTTCGTTATGTATTTTTATGCGATTGTCGGCGTCTAAACAAGGCATCGGCAAAAAGCAGGGCGACGCCCACGGTGATCGCGGAGTCGGCCAGGTTGAACGCCGGCCAGTGATAGCCGGCGAGGTGAAAGTCGAGGAAATCGGTGACCGCGCCAAAGCGAATGCGGTCGACGACGTTGCCGATGGCGCCGCCGATCAAGAGCCCGATCCCCGCCGCCAGCCAGCGCTGCCGCACCTTGGCAAGCCAGATCAAGAGACCGCCGGCGATGGCCACCGCCAGGCCGATGAAAACCCACGAACCCAGGGCCGAGCCACCGCCGAACAGCCCGAAACTGATGCCTGGGTTCCGGTACATGACCAGGTTGAAGAAGGAGGTCACCGGGATCATCCGGGGCGGCTGCATGACCGCCTCGACGATCCACCATTTGGTGGCCTGATCGAGCACGATGACCAACCCCGCGACGGCGAGACCTAATCGCATCATCGGCCGGGCTCGATATAAGCTCACCTATTCGGCCGCGGCCGTCGCCCGAATGGCCCGTACCGCATCGGCACAGCGCCCGCACAGGCCGGCGAAGCCGGGGCTCGCGCCGACGTCGGGCAATAGCTTCCAGCAGCGCTCGCATTTGGCGCCCTCGGCAAGCTCGCAGACGACGCTCACGCCCGCCACGCCGTCCAGGGTGAAGGCGCCGTCGGGGCCCGGGCCCTCGACCAGCCGCGCGTCCGAGGCGATGGCGATCTCCGCCAGATCCACCCCGGCCATGGCCGCCATGTGGTCGGCATCGGCATAAACGACAGGGCACGCCTGCAGGCTGGAGCCGATGCGTTTCTCGGCCCGTTCGATCTCAAGCGCCCCGGTGACCACCCGCCTGAGCGCCCGCACCGTGTCCCACTTGGCCGCCAGGGCGTCATCGCGCCACGCTTTTGGGACCTCCGGGAACCGCCGAAGATGAACGCCCTCTTCCGGGCCGTCGTGGCGGCACAGCCAAGCCTCCTCCGCGGTGAAGCACAAAACCGGCGCCAGCCAGGCGGTCAGGCACGAAAACAGCTCATCCAACACCGTGCGCGCGGCACGCCGGGCCAGGCTGTCCGGACGGTCGCAGTAGAGCCTGTCCTTGCGGATGTCGAAATAGAACGCCGACAGATCGACAGCGCAGAAATTGTGCAGGGTGGAAAACAGGACGTGGAAGTCGAAATCGTCGCACGCGCGCCGCACCACGCCATCGAGCTCGGTGAGCCGGTGCAGCGCCCAGCGCTCGAGTTCCGGCATCTTTTTGGGGGGCACCTTCTCGGCCTCGTCGAAATCGGCCAGGTTGCCGAGCAGGTAGCGGAGCGTATTGCGCAGGCGGCGGTAGATGTCGACCTGATGCTTCAGGATTTCCGGGCCGATGCGCAGATCCCCGGAATAGTCGCTGCTGACCGCCCACAGGCGCAGGATCTCGGCCCCGTACCGCTCGATGACCTCCTGAGGGGAAATCACGTTGCCCAGGGACTTGGACATCTTACGGCCCTTCTCGTCGACCACGAAGCCGTGGGTCAACACCGCCTCGTAGGGCGGTCTTCCGCGGGTCCCGCAGGCTTCCAAAAGCGAGGAGTGGAACCAGCCGCGATGCTGGTCAGTGCCTTCGAGATAGAGCGAGGCGGGCCAGTTGAGCTCTTCGTTTCCCTCCAGCACGAAGCTGTGGGTGGCGCCGGATTCAAACCAGACGTCGACGATGTCGGTGACCGGCTCGTATTCGTCGGGGTCGTAGTCGTCGCCGAGGAAACGGCTCGGATCGCTGGTAAACCAGACATCCGCCCCCTCGGCCTCCACCGCCTGAGCGATGCGGTCGACGACCCTCTGGTCTTGTAACGGCGCGCCGGTTTCCTTGTGCACGAACACGGTGATCGGCACGCCCCAGGCGCGCTGGCGCGACACGCACCAGTCGGGCCGGCTCTCGATCATCGCGTAGATGCGGTTGCGGCTCCCGGGCGGCACCCAGCGCGTCGCGTTGATGCCTTCGAGCGCCTTCTCCCTGAGCCCGCCCACCGACATGCTGATAAACCATTGCGGGGTGTTGCGGAAGATGAGCGGCGCCTTCGAGCGCCAGGAATGGGGGTAGCTGTGAGTCAAGCTGCCGCGCGCGAGCAGCGCTCCGGCCTCGGCCAGGGCATCGACCACGGCCCGATCCGCGTCACCGGGCTTGCCGTCCGGCATGAGCACGCGCTTGCCGGCAAAGAGCTGCACGTGGCCGTAGAACGCGCCGTCCTCGCCGACCGTCTCAGGCACCTCGATCGGCTGCCACCGGCCCTGCTTCGTTCCAGGACGCTCGTTATACGTCTGGACAGCCTCGAAATCCTCCTGCCCATGGCCCGGAGCGATGTGGACGAGCCCGGTGCCTTGCTCCGTCGTGACGTCGAGCCCAGGCAGGAGCGGCACCTCGAAATCGTAGCCCCGGCCATGCAACGGATGGTGGCAGATCGAATCGAAAAAACCGGTACCCGGAAATGAACTGATAACCTTGTAGTCCATGACACCAACGTCACGCGCGACGGCTTCCGCCAGGTCTTCCGCCAGCAAAAACTTTTCCCCGGGTCTGGCGAGGCTGTCATCCGCGACGGTGATAACCTCGATGAGGGCGTATTGAATATCTTCGCCATAGGCGAGCGCCCGGTTGCCTGGAATCGTCCAGGGCGTCGTCGTCCAGATGACGACGCTGGCGCCTTCGAGAGACATATCCTCAGGAGACCACGCAGCCCTGACTATGGGGAATTTCACATAGACGGTGGTCGATTTACGGTCGTGGTATTCGACCTCGGCCTCGGCCAGCGCGGTCCTCTCCACGACCGACCATAAGACCGGCTTCGCGCCCTTGTACAGACTCCCGTTCATCAGGAACTTGCCGATCTCGCGCACGATCTGCGCCTCGGCCTCGGGCGTCATGGTTGTGTAGTAATTATCCCAGTCGCCCTCGACGCCCAGGCGTTTGAATTCCTCGCGCTGGATGTCGATCCACTTCTCCGCGAACTCGCGGCATTCCCGGCGGAACTGAATGATCGGCACATCGTCCTTGTTCCGGCCCGCCTCGCGGTACTGCTCCTCGACCTTCCATTCGATGGGCAGGCCGTGGCAATCCCAGCCGGGAACGTAATTTGCGTCTTGACCCAGCATCTGCCGGGACCGGTTGATCACGTCCTTGAGGATCTTGTTGAGCGCGTGGCCGATGTGGAGATGGCCGTTGGCGTAGGGCGGGCCGTCGTGAAGGATGAATTTCTCGCGCCCCCGGGCCGCCTGGCGCAGCCGTCGGAACAGGCCGATTCTCTGCCAGCGCGCCAGGATCTCCGGCTCCCGTTCAGGCAGGTTCGCCCTCATGGGAAAGTCGGTGTGCGGCAGGAGTACGGTGGACTCGTCGCGGCTCGCCATGGCTCACGCCTGTTGGCCCGCCGAGCGCGACACCGCCGCCTCGACGGCGTCCCGCTCCGCCAGGATGCGGCGCGCACGCTGGCTGTCCTCGGCGATTTGCGTCCGCAGGCTTTCAAGCCCGTCGAACTTCTTTTCGGATCTCAGATACTCCACGAGAGCCACGCGCAAGTGGCGGCCGTAGAGTTCGCCAGCGAAATCGAACAGATGAACCTCAAGCAACAAATCGTCTCCGCCGAAGGTGGGGCGGTGGCCGAGATTGGCCACTCCGTGGCGCCAAATCGTGTCGCCCCCCCGGTCGATGCCGGCGCGCACCGCGTAGACTCCCGTCGCCGGATGCATGAATTCGACGAGACGGATGTTGGCGGTCGCAAAGCCCAGCTTGTGACCGCGCCGATCGCCGCGCTCGACCCGGCCTTCGATTTCCCAGCTGCGTCCGAGAAGCGTCGCGGCCTGGCTCGGCTGGCCGGCCGCTAAATACTCGCGGACCTTGGATGAAGAATAGATCTCGCCTGCGGGGTCCAGCACCGGCTCCACTCGGGTGAAGCCGAATCCTTGCGCGCTGGCCATGCGCTTCAAGAACTCGGCGTTGCCGCGCCGGCGGTGGCCGAAGGCAAAGTCGTAACCGACCACCACATGGCGGGCTCCGAGCCCGTCCACCAGCACCTCGGTCACGAAGTCCTCGGCGGACTTCTTCGAGAACTCCAGATCGAAATGGAGCACGAACAACGCGTCCACGCCGTACGCCTCGAGATGCCGCGCCTTGACGCGAAACGGCGTCAGTCGAAAGGGCGGCAGAGTCGGCCGAAAGACGCTGACCGGATGGGGCTCGAAGGTCAGCACAGCGGAGGGCACGCCCAGGCGGCGGGCGATGCTGCCGGCCTCGGCGATCACCGACTGGTGGCCGCGGTGGACGCCGTCGAAATTGCCCAGCGTTACAACCGCACCGAGCATTTCTTTTGGAAGGTTCGTGTAATGGAGGAAAATGCGCATATGCCTCGGCTTGCTCCTGGCTCAAGGATACTGACAACCGCGATTCAGGCAAGACTAAAGCTCGGACCCGCCCGGCGCCTGGGCAAGCTAGATCGAACCCGCGCCGGCGCGCGATGGCACCATGACCACCGCATTGCCGTCAACCACCACCGTTTCGCCGACGGTGCAGACGGTGTCGAGCGTGACCCGCCGCTTCTCGGGCACGATTTCTCTCACGGTCGCCCGCGCCTCAACGGTATCGCCGATCCGCACCGGGGCGCGGAAATTCAGGCTCTGGCTGATGTAGACGGCACCGGGTCCGGGAAGCTTGGTGCCGAGCACAGCGGAAATCAGGCTCGCCGTCAGCAGGCCGTGCGCCACCCGCCCTTTGAACATGCTGTCGCGGGCGAACTCGTCATCCAGATGGAGCGGGTTGTGGTCCCCGGAAATGCCGGCGAACAGGACGATGTCGGCGTCCGTGATCGTCCTGGTGTAGAGCGCGGTCATTCCGAGTGAAATGTCTTCGAAACAATAACCCTGCAGTTCCTTATTCTTGGACATCCTGCGCCGGGCGGCGGGGTCACGCGACATGTCGTCTTCGCTTCCTTTGGTGCGGCGCAATAGAAATGGCGCGGCGCACTTATAGCGTAGCATCCAACCATCGACAAGGTCCGCCGCGCACCCGGTTTCCAGGCGCACAAACGGCTGACCGGCTGGCGAACGCCCCCGATCAAGGCCGACGCATCGCGGACCGCCCGGGCCCGCCCCGCGCCGCGGATCGAACAAGGACCCACCGAGGCGCTTAAGCCGCCAACTGAAATGAACGGTGCCGGAGGCGGTTCCCCGCCGGTGTGTCCCGGCCCTATCGGCGCCGTTCGCGGACGCGCCGCGGGCGGCCGTCGCGCCGCCGCCGTCCCTGGCCGGCCGGCCGCCGCCGCCCAAGAACCAGCCCGCCCACAAGCCTCTCGCCACTGCCTCTGTCGCCCTGTATAGTATTGGTAGTATATCGCCACAGGGAGGTGCCGCTTTGCCCGACTCAGGCGAGAGGACGCTCGCGGGTATCGATCTCTTCGCCAGCCTTCCGCAAGAGGACCGGCAAGCCCTGGAGCAGCGCTGCCACTGGCGGAAGTTCGCGGCGAACGAACAGATCATCGACCGCCAAAGCGAGACCCGCGACGTGTTCTTCGTGGTCCGCGGCAAGGTGCGGGTGGTGGACTACTCCCTCTCCGGTCGCGAGGTCAGCTTCGATGACATCGCGCAAGGCGGCTCTTTCGGCGAGCTGGCCGCCATCGATAAACAGCCGCGCTCGGCCAATATCGTGGCGCTCACCGACACCATCGTCGCCATCCTGCCGCCATCGATCTTCATCCGGGTGGTGACCGAGCATCCAGCCGCCGCGCTCGCCCTGATGCAGCGGCTCGCCCAAATCATCCGGGCGGCGACCGAACGAATCATGGATCTCAGCACCCTCGGGGCCCACAACCGCGTCCACGCCGAGCTATTGCGCCAGGCCGGAGACAGCACGCGCGAGGATGGCACCGCGGTGATCCAGCCGATCCCGATCCACGCCGACATCGCCAGCCGGGTCAGCACCACCCGCGAAACCGTGGCCCGGGTGTTGAGCGATCTGGCGCGCGACGGCATCGTCAAGCGCGAAAGCGGGGCGCTCGTGATCCTCGATGTCGATCGATTGCGGACGATGGTCGAGCAGTTCAAGGGCCAGTAGAGCCGCGCGTTCGCCCCCACCGGCCGGCCGCGCCGCCCGGGTTCCCGGGAAAAAAAGATCGCCCTTCTGTGACCGCCGTCACTGCCCTGACACGAATAAGTGAACCAAAGTGACTCCCGAACCGGCGGCACCTTTCCTAACTTTGGGACCAGCGGCGGTTGAGGCCGCGTTTGCCGAACGCATTCGGGAAGGAAGCGAAAGGATGACGCATTTGAAGACGCTTGCAGTTGCGCTTGTCTTGAGCTTCCTCTCGATCGCGCTCTCGGTTCCGTCAGAGCTTTGGATCGGAACCCCGTTCTAGCCCATCGCCGCTGCGGGCCGTCGGTCCGAACCTCCCTCTCTAAACACGGAAAACTCGGGCCGGATGCGTATCGTCCGGCCCTTTTTTTCCGGCCGCCGCTGGGGCGCCGCCTGGACGCCGCCGTCCCAGCGACAATGCGTGGCGACGGGGAATCCTTACTTCCGCGACGCCACGTAAACGCCGTCCCAGTCGGCCCCGGGCGGATTTTCGGCGTAGTCCTCGATACGCTCTTCATACAGGTCATACAGGTCATGCAGGGTGACAAGTCGGCTGTCGGAAAGGGCGCGGCACTCGTCGACCAGCTCCCGCGCGCGCCGCCAAGCCTGTCCCCGATAAGCCTCGATCATCGCCTGGTGGCGCCCATTGAGCGCCTGGAAATCGGGATCGTTCTTGAGCGTCTCGTCTCCCAGAAGGGCATAGACCCGGGTCGGCTGCGTCTTTCCCTTCACCGTGATCAGGTCGAGCTCCAGGGTGGCGAAGTCCTCGGCCTCGGCCCGCGTGTTCTCGCCGATCACGATGTCGACGCCATAGGTCTTCGACTGGCCCTCGAGGCGGGAAGCGAGGTTCACATCGTCGCCCACGACCGAATAGTCGAAGCGCTGGTCCGAGCCCAAGTTGCCGACCGCGCAGACGCCCGTATTGAGCCCGATGCCCACGCGAACGGGGGCAAAATACCGGCCTTCGCTCTTGGCGTCGGCGCGCCAGGTTTCATTGAGACGGCCGAGCTTGTCGCGCATGGCGAGCGCCGAGCGGCAGGCGTTCTTGGCGTGTTCGGGATCGTCCAAGGGCGCGTTCCAGAACGCCATGATGCAGTCGCCCATATATTTGTCGATGGTGCCTTTGCCTTCGAGGATGATGTCGGTCATCGGTGTCAGGAACCTGTTGATGAATCGGGTGAGCTTCTCCGCGTCAAATTTTTCGGAAATCGTGGTGAAGTCCCGGATATCGCAAAACAGCATCGTCATGGGCTTCATCTCGCCGCCCAGGGTGAGCTTTTCCGGATGGGCGGCGAGCTGCTCGACCACCGCCGGCGACAGATAGCGGCTGAACGCGCGGCGCACTTGGCGGCGCTCGGTCTCGGTGCGCAGATAGATAATCAGGGTTCCGGTCAGATAGACAAACACGGTGGCGACCGAGGGATAGATCGGATCGAGGAGCCATTGCAAACCAGCGTAGGCGTACCAGGAGGCACCGACGGCGGCCGCGACGGTGGCGCCGCCGAGCACGGCGCACCACAGCGCGCCCAAACGGGGCAACAGGAAGATCAGGCCAAGCCCGAGCGAGAGCAGATAGATGATTTCAGCCCCGGCCGCCCAGTCCGGGCGATAGAGATAGCTCTCGGTGAGGATTTGCTCGATGATCTCGGCATGCACCTCGACTCCCGGCACCACCGGGTTCAAGGGCGTGGCGCGCAGGTCCATGAGACCGGCGGCGCTGGTGCCGATCAACACGATCCGTTGGGCCACGAGCCCGGGGTCGAAATCGGGCTGGAGGACCCGCCAGGCGGAGATGAAGCGCTCCGCCTTGTGTCCGGTGTAATTGATCCAGACCGCGCCCTGGCCGTCGGTCGGCGCGACATAGCGGCCGATCTTGATGTGATTGAGGCCGGTATGCTCGCCGAAACCGGTCTCGCCGCTGGCGCCGGACGACTTGACGATATAGGTCCTGGCGCCTTGGGCGACGCGCAATGCCTCGGCGGCGAGCGACGGATAGAGGGTGTCACCCAGGCGGAACACCAGCGGCACGCGACGGATCACGCCGTCGAGATCCGCCACGTTGTTGAAGCTGCCGTTGCCGGTGGCCGCCGCCTCGATTTCGGGCAAATTGACCACCGCGCCGGGATAGTGGCTTACGAACGGCGTGGGATCGTCCCCGGCAATGGCAAAGCTGCTCTTCACGGCCGGGGCGCGCGTGAGCGCCCCCTGGGTGAGCACGAATCCCGTGACCACATTGGCCCTGGCGATGGCCTCGGCAAGGATTCGGTCGTGGTCCGGCAACGTGTCCGCTCGGGCGCGCAGGGCGTCGAGTTCCGGCGTCGACGGCCACATCGCCAGCATCCGCCCGGGCGAGGTGCGATCGGGCTCGGCGAAAACCATGTCGAAGGCGATCACCGCTGCCCCCAGCTCGTTGAGCCGGTCGACCAGCCGCGCCACCAGATTGCGCGGCCACGGCCACTGGCCGAGCCGCTCCAACGACTCGTCGTCCAGATCGACGATGCGCACCGGCACCGACGGGTCATAGGCCCGCGGGCCCAGACGCATGAAGGTATCGAAGACCAGCAACCGGGCCTGTTCGACGACCGGCGGCTCGCCCGTCCTGATAGCGGCAAAACCCACCAGGACAGCGAGCGGAATGAGAATATGCAGCCGGCGTCTAATCACGGCATGCTATGAGGGGCCCTCTCGCCGGCCCGGCGCAGGATCGCCCCTCATTTCGCATCGGGATGGAAAACGCCGTCGTCGTAAGGATACCGCCATCCGTGGATGACCGGCCCGTGGTCGATGATCACCATCTTGGTCTGGCGGAAGGCGTCCAAGCCTTGGCGTCCGAGCTCGCGGCGCGCCACGTTCGCGCTCGCAACGAAGTCATGGTCGAAAAAGAACTGGGCTGCGAAGGGATCGAATTCGGCCATCGGCGTCTCCTAGCGGATCATGTAGAGTTTACGAATCGTTTCGCTAACCTCGCACCGCCCCGTCCACCCGGCCGGAAAGAAGGCGGTGTCGCCGCCGGAGATCTCGGTGCGCTCGCCCGTGTCGCGGATGTAGACGCAGCGGCCCTCGAGGAAGTGGCAAAACTCGTCGCGCGTGATCTCGCAGCGCCACTTTCCGGGGGTGCATTCCCAGTAGCCGGCCTCGGGCGAGCCATCCTCGCCGCGGTGGAGCAGCAGCCCGCGCGTGCGCGAGACGGGCTCGCCCAGCGGCCCGGGCACGGCGCCCCAATCCATGAGCTCGGCGTCCTTTAGCGCCCCGGCGTTCCTGAAGACCGCGACCACTGGCTCAGCCGTGCCGTTCGAGCAGGCCGTCGAGCAGCCGCGCCGCCTTGCGCCGGCCGTCGGCCGCCTGCATGTGGGCGCTGGTCGCAGCGAGCCGCTCGTGCATCGCCGCGTCGGTCAAGAGGCGTTCGATCGCCCCGGCGAACTCGTCGTCGGTCCACTCGTAGCGATCGAGCTTGAGGCCGTGGCCGGTCTCCTGGATGCGGGTGGCGTTGTCGTGGCCATCCCAGCAATAGGGCATGATCAGCGCCGGCTTGCCGAAATACAGGCCCTCGTTGAAGCTGTTGTTGCCACCGTGATGGATGAACGCGTCGACCTGGGGGAGCAGCGAGGGCTGGGGGAACCACGACGCGATCTGTACGTTGGGCGGCGGGTCGTCGTACTTGTCGATGAAGTCGCCGACATGGACCAGGGCCCGGTAAGGCAACCGGCCGAGCACCTCGATCATGCGCTGGAAGAGATCGAAGTCGCTCGTGCCCAGGCTGCCATAGGTAATGTAGAGGAGTGGCTTGTCTTCATTGGTCTTGAACTTGGGAATCTCGTACGGCTTGTCCTGGCGGATGCACCCCTCCAGATACTGAAAGCGCTCAGGATCAAGCGGGTTGCGGCGCTTGAACTTCACCGGCCCGGGATAAAGCATCAGATTGAGATAGGGGGAAGTCTCGAAAAATTCGCCCAGCGGATAAGGCTCGTGGCCGCACTCCTTCAGGAACGCGTTGAAGCGATCGTGGACTGGCTTCATCACCTCCTTGAACCGGGCGGTGTACCGCTCGAAGCACTCCCGGTCATTCTCTCCGCAGCCCGAAAGATGGGGCGGGATGTCCGGATCGGGAATCTCGTTCTCGCTGCAGGAAATGATCCGCACCCACGGACAACCATAGCGCGTGGCCGCCGGGAACAGAACCACATTGTCGATGCAAATGAGGTCGGGCTTGATCTCGGCCAGGGTCTGGGGCAGCTCCTTCTCGGCCCATACCGCCGTCTCGACGATCGCCTCCCAGCACGCCTTCACATAAGTGGAGATCTGGTCATAGGGCGAGGTGCGGAAGTGCGGCAGGTGTGATGCGATGAAGTCCAGCCAGTACTGGCTCGCGGCGGCCGCGTCCATCGGCTCTGACATGTGGATCAGCCGCTCCTCGAGGTCGTAGTCGGCGAACACTCCCTCGAACGACATGTCGGCCACGAACACTGGCTTGTGGCCGAGCTCGCGGCATATCTGGGCGATGGCGACGGAGTTCAGCGCCGGCCCAAAGGCCGCTTCAGGAAAGAAAACGATCGTTTTCTGGTCAACCATTGTTCCCCTCTTTGATTTCGTCCAGACCGGTTTATTCCATCCCGACCCATAACCAATGCCGCCGCGCCCGCCTAATCGGTCAGAACCCGCGAACGCTCGGGCGGCCAATTGCCCCTGACGGGCGTTCCCCGGCGCCGCTCGGGAATGATCTCGCTGCTGCTGCCAACCCTGGCGATGAGCATCGTCCCCTGTTCGGCGATGCGGATATGGACGTTTAGGTCCTGCTCAAAATAGCCGGTGCCCACAATTGTTCCCGCATGTTCCCGCGATGCAATTTTGCATGTTGTCGGCGGGTGAGGCAACGTCCACGCGCACCTTCTCCGGGCGGACCGCCAGTAGGGCTTGGCTGCCGAGCTCCAGGCGGCCCGCATCGCCGCGCAACAGTCCGATGCCCGGCACCTCGATCCCGCCGGCGGCGCCGACGCCCCGGAAGCGTTTCATCACCCCGATGAAGTCGGCGACAAAGCGGTTCCCGGGATACTCGTACAGCTCCTGCGGCATGCCCAGCTGCACGACGCGGCCGTGGTTCATGACCGCGATGCGCCCGGCCATGCCCCGGGCTTCCCCCTGGTCGTGGGTGACCACGAGGAAACGTAGCAATGCGGGCCGGTTGGAGGTCAAGGAATCGGTCGCAGAGCACGGGAGTGAGTCCCGAGACCTCGTTGGAGCCATCAAGCCTGGTCCGAGTCCGCGAAGATCGACAACTTAGATGGTTTGCGCACCTATACGGAGGTATTGACCGAGCTGATGCGTATGTATAGGGAATTATGTGGCATATCGAGATACGATGTGATATTTATTTCATGGCGGTCGCCGCTCTCATCGAGCGCTTTCGGGTGATGCGATCGGCCGTGATCTGGCTGACTTAGAAACTCCAGAGTCACCAATGGCTTCCGACGTTGACCCCCGAGCTACTGAAGCCCAGCCGAGTCACGAAAGGAGGGGGGATCTGACCGACAGCGAGAAGTCCCTCAGCGGTAGTGAGCTCTTTCAGGATCTGAACCCGGATGTTCTCAGGGAGATCGAATCGAGGTGTCGGTGGCGTCGGTTTGCCAAGAACGCGCAAATCCTGAGCCGCGCTTCCAACTCTCTCGACGTTTTCTTCATCGTTGCCGGCTCGGTCCGTGCCGCCATCTACGCAGGCTCCAAGCGTGAGATTGCACTCGCCAATTTTTCGGCGGGCGATTATTTCGGAGAGATGGCAGCGATCGATGGGAAGCCCCGCTCGGCGGACGTGTACGCCATGACGGAAACAGTGCTCGCCTCGCTCGACCACAAGACCTTCATCGACACGCTGCACAAGCATCCGCAGATATCTCTAAGGATCACCAAGCACCTGATCAGTACCGTCCGCACGATGGATGACCGGGTGCGCGACCTCAGCACCTTGACTGCGATGCAGCGGGTGTATGCCGAGCTGCTGCGTCTCGCCGAACCATCCGTCAAACCGGACGGCACCTGGGGCATCCGAGACATGCCCAATCACAGGGAAATCGCAATCTGGGCCGGCACCACGCAGGATACGGTGGCTCGCGCCATCGGCCACCTCGCCCGCGACGGCGTGGTCGAACGCCGTCACAAGACGCTTTATATCAAAG